>JAGOAT010000024.1 GCA_017983775.1 Candidatus Saccharibacteria bacterium
TCCCCAGAGGATATTGCGAGCTGGTCTCATGGTGAGGTAACCAAACCAGAGACTATCAATTATCGGTCTCAAAGGCCGGAAAAAGATGGATTGTATTGTGAAAAAATTTTTGGTCCAACCAAGGATCGGCAATGTTATTGTGGTAAATACAAAGGCATTAGATATAAGGGTATTACCTGTGATAAATGTGGAGTATTGTTGGCCAGAAGCAATATCCGTCGTCAAAGAATGGGCCATATTAAGCTAGCTGTCCCAGTGACTCATAGTTGGTTTTTGCGAGGTACTCCTAGTAGCATTGGTTTGGCTTTGGGGATGTCGGTCAAGGATCTTGAGAAAGTAATATATTTTGCTAGCTTTATTGTAGTGTCAGTAGATCAAGAGTACAAAGAAAAATTACTGAAGAATCTCGAAACAGATTATCAGCAAAAACGCAAAGAATTGAGCGAAAGTCAGTCCAATGATCAAGCACTACTTGATCAGTTAGCTGAACTAGATAACGATTATAACCTTCAGGTAGAAGAGATTAAGGCAATTGAGAGGCGTCAATTACTTAGTGAGAATAAGTACTACGAACTATCTTCCAGATATCCAGATTTGTTTGAGGCTAAGATTGGTGCTGAAGCTATTTACCAATTACTCTCCGAGATTAATTTAGTTGAATTGATTAGCGAATTGAAGTTGGAGGCTGAAGAATCTGCCAATCAGAAGCTTCGCAAGCTTCGCAAGCGGATTAATATGTTAGAATCAATTCAAAAGGCAGAAATTAAACCAAGTGATATGGTTTTAACAGTCTTGCCAGTAATACCGCCAGAGCTACGGCCAATGGTGCAGCTCGATGGAGGTCGGTTTGCTACTAGTGATCTCAATGATCTGTACAGAAGAGTAATCAATCGTAATAATCGTTTGAAGAAGCTATTTGATCTTGGTGCGCCAGAAGTAATTTGTCGCAATGAAAAGAGGATGCTTCAAGAAGCTGTCGATGCCCTGATAGATAACAACTCACGTAGAGACAAGCCGGCAATGAGTACTGGTGGCAAAAAGGTTCTCAAGAGCCTAACTGCTCTACTTAAGGGTAAGCAGGGTAGATTTAGACAAAACTTACTAGGTAAGCGTGTTGACTATTCAGCTCGTTCGGTAATAGTTGTTGGGCCTGAACTAGATATTGATCAATGTGGTATTCCCAAGAAAATGGCAATCGAACTATTTAGACCATTTGTGATTGGTAAATTAATTGAAGAGGGTATTGCTCATAATATCAAGACTGCTAATCGTGTGATTGAACAAGGCGGAGACGAAGTTTGGGATGCACTTGAAGAAGTAATTGCCAATAGGTATGTTCTACTAAACAGAGCACCTACCTTGCACCGACTTAGTGTCCAAGCCTTTAGGCCAGTTTTGACTGAGGGCAAAGCAATCAGTTTGACACCATTGGTCTGTGCTGCCTTTAATGCGGATTTTGATGGAGATCAGATGGCAGTTCACTTACCTTTAAGTCAAGCTGCACAAGCAGAGGCTAGAGAGATTATGCTTTCGAGCTATAACCTGATCAAGCCTTCTAGTGGTCAACCAATCGTTCGGCCAGTGCTAGATATGATTTTGGGTATCAATTATATGACTACAGCCAAAGACAATATGGTCAATAAGTATTACCCTGATTTTGAGAGTATGATGTTGGCTTATCAGTCTGGAAAATTAGGCTTGAGAGAAAAAGCAAAGATCAGATTTGAATCTGGCGAACTCGTCGAAACTACTGTTGGAAGGTATTTGTTTAACCAACTTTTACCTGATGGATTTGAGTATATCAATCAGCAATTAGGTAAGTCGGATCTCAATAAGATTATTCTTGAGGTATTTAATAGTCTTGATAATCTAGAAGCTGCTAAATTTGCTGATAAGCTCAAGGAGATTGGATTTAAGTATGCAACTGTTTCAGGAATTTCAATTGGAATGGACGACATGATGATTCCTAGTCAGAAAACTGAGCTCCTGGAAGCTAGTGAAAGCCAAGTCAGGGGATTGGTCAGTTTGTACGAACAGGGGTTGATTACTGATAAGGAGCGCTATACTCAGACAGTTAATGTTTGGAAAAAGACTACCGAGGCAATTGAGAAATTGGTGACTAGTGATTCTAGGGATTTGGATTCTGCTTTCGTCAGGGTTGTAAAGTCAGGTGCCAGGGGAAACATTAGTAATATTAATCAGACCTCAGGGATGCTTGGCTTGGTAGCCAATCCATCTGGTAGAACTATCGAGCTGCCCGTACGATCGAGTTATAAGGAAGGTTTAGATAGTCTAGAGTACTTTATTGCTTTGCACGGTGCAAGGAAAGGGTTGACAGATACTGCACTTAGGACTGCTGAGTCTGGCTATCTAACTAGGAAATTAGTGGATGTCAGTCAAGATATTGTAGTTACTGAGTATGATTGTGGTGACCTAGAGGGCTATTTACTAGAGTTTGACTATCAAGATCAAACTAAATTAGATTTCTACTCTGACTGGTTGGTAGGTAGAGTATCCCTGCATGACGTCAAGCTTGAGTCTGGCCGGAAGATCAAACAAGGTAATTTGATGGATGAGGCAGATGCCGAATCAATCCTACAAGCAAAGCTGCCTAATTTCAAGATTCGTTCGGTGATGAGCTGTAAATCTTACAAGGGAATCTGTCAGTTGTGCTATGGAGCCGATCTTTCCAGCAAGCAACTAGTTGAGATTGGGGAGAGTGTTGGAGTGATTGCAGCTCAGTCCATTGGTGAGCCAGGAACTCAGCTTACTATGCGTACCTTCCATAGCGGGGGGGTAATAGGTGAGGATATTACTCAGGGGTTACCTCGTGTAGAAGAGCTATTTGAGGCACGAATACCAAAAGGTAAGGCCGTCTTGTCGGAATACAAGGGACTAGTCAAGCTCAAAGAGCAACGTGGACATATCATAGTTCGAGTTGAACCAGATCAGCTTAGTAATCAAGAATACATTTTGGATGAAATCAATTTATTAGTTGAGGATAAGCAATACGTTGAACAGGATGAGGTAGTTGGAATCAATAAATCGGATCAATCTAGAGTTTTGGCTAGCCACCCATCAACTGTAAAGATTAGCAAGACTAAATTGATGCTCGAGCCAGATCAACCAGGAGCTCAGGAGTATACTATACCCGATAATGCCACCTTACTAGTCAAGGATGGTCAAAGAGTTGATGCAGGTGATAAGCTAACAGAAGGCTCAATCAATCTCCAAGATTTGTTGAGATTAAGGGATCAGGTTGCTGTTGAGAGGTATATTATTGATGAAATTCAAAAGATCTATGCTTCTCAAGGTGAATTAATTGTACCAAAGCATATTGAGATCATTATCAAGCAGATGTTCTCGCGCTCCAAGGTGCTTGATAAGGGTGATAGTGATCTTGTAGATGGAGAGATAGTTTCAGATTCAAGAGTTAGAAGAATCAATAATGGTTTGTTGGCTAACCATAATAAACCAGTTCTGGTTAGACAACTCTTAATGCCAATTACTAGGGTATCTACCAATTCAGATAGCTGGCTTTCTGCTGCTAGTTTCCAGGAAACTACAAGAGTTCTGATCGGTGCTTCATTGGAAGGCAAACGAGATCAGTTGGATGGGTTGAAAGAAAATGTGATTATTGGTCGATTAATCCCAGCAGGAACAGGTTTTTATTCAAGTCAGGAGGAGGAATAAGGTTGACCTCAGGGTTTTAATCTGATATCCTAATCGTTATGCCTACAATCAATCAGTTAATTCGCAAACCTCGTAAAAGAGGAAATAAAAAGAGCAAATCCCCAGCCCTTGGGTTTAGGGTTAATAGTCTCAAAAACAAACAAGTTGACAGGTCTGCACCATTCATGCGCGGAGTTTGTGTCAAGGTTATGACTCAAACTCCCAAAAAACCAAACTCAGCTCTGAGAAAAGTTGCTCGGGTTAGGTTGACTAATGGTGTTGAGGTTACTGCTTATATTCCTGGCGAGGGACACAACCTTCAAGAGCACTCAGTAGTTTTGGTGCGTGGAGGTCGAGTCAAAGACTTACCGGGAGTTAAGTACCATGTTGTTAGGGGGAGTTTGGATACAGCTGGAGTTGAAAAGCGAGGGCAAGCAAGAAGTAAATATGGAGTGAAAAAAGCCTAATGCCGAGAAAAAAAACTAAGTCATTAAGACGAAATATTGGTGTTGATAGCCTTTATTCAAGTGAGCTTGTGGCAAAGTTCATCAATAAGGTGATGCTTAATGGCAAAAAACGTTTGGCAGAAAGATTGGTTTACTCAGCTCTCGATCAAGCTTCCAAGGAGCTGTCTGTTGAACCATTGGATTTGTTCAATAAAGTGCTAGATAATCTTTATCCTGAACTTGAAGTAAGAAGTAAACGAATTGGGGGAGCTAACTATCAGGTACCAATGGAGGTTAGGCTTGAGAGAAAAATTCATTTGGCAATGATCTGGACAATCAATGCTGCCAGGAGTAAAACTGGTGGTTCTTTTGATAGACTTTTAGCTAGAGAGTTCGTTGATGCCTACAAAGGTGTAGGTGATGCGATCAAGAAGAAAAAAGATGTGCTGGCAGCAGCTGAGGCCAATAAGGCTTTTGCTCACTTTGCTAGGTTCTAAAATTAAGTAAAGGAGATTAATGGCTAGGGATTATTCACTCGCTGATACTAGAAATATTGGGATTATTGCTCACATTGATGCGGGTAAGACAACTGTTACTGAAAGAATTTTGTTTTATACTGGCATTACCCATAAGATTGGAGAAGTTCATGAAGGTGAAGCAACAATGGACTGGATGGAGCAGGAACAAGAAAGAGGGATTACTATCACTTCGGCTGCTACGACTTGTTATTGGAAAGATAAAAAGATCAATATTATCGATACTCCAGGACACGTTGATTTTACAGTAGAAGTGGAGAGGAGTCTTAGGGTATTGGACGGGGGTGTAGTGGTATTTGATGGGGTTGCAGGAGTAGAGCCTCAGTCAGAAACTGTCTGGCGTCAAGCTGACAAGTATAATGTACCAAGAATCTGTTTCGTTAATAAAATGGATCGAACTGGTGCTGATTTTTACGCCGATCTTGAAAGTATTAGAACCAGACTTGGCAATGATGCAGTGCCTATTCAATTGCCCATCGGTAGTGAGTCAAATTTTGCCGGGGTAATAGACTTAGTAGAGCAGAAAGCTTATCTCTATCGAGATGATCTCGGTAAGCAAATTGATCAAGTTGAAATCCCTGAAGATATGCAAGAATTGTCTAGTCAGTATCGCGCAGAATTGATTGAAAGGGTTGCTGAAACCGATGAAGATTTACTCGATAAATATCTAGCAGAGCAAGAGATTAGTAATGAAGAAATTCACCAAGCAATCCGCAAAGCTACAATTAATAACCAGATTTACCCAGTCTTGACTGGTTCAGCCTTAAAGAATAAAGGCGTTCAATTACTCTTAGATGCAATTAATTCTTATTTACCTAGTCCTATTGATGTGCCACCAATTCTTGCTGTGGATGTTAAGTCAGGTGAAGAAGTTCCAGTCAAGGTTGATGATGATGCAAGCTTCAGCGCATTGGCATTTAAGATTGCAGCAGATCCATTTATTGGAAAGCTGGCATTTTTTAGGGTGTATTCTGGAACATTGAAGTCTGGCTCTTATGTCTATAATAGTTCGAATGGCCAAAAAGAACGAATAGGCCGTATTGTTAGAATGCATGCTAACAAGCGTGAAGAGATTAGTGAAGTATATGCTGGAGATATTGCTGCTGCAGTAGGGCTTAAAAATACCTTCACTGGTCAAACTTTGTCAGACTCTAACCACCCAATACTGCTAGAATCAATTACTTTCCCAGAGCCGGTTATTTCGATTGCTATTGAACCAAAAACTAAATCAGATCAAGAAAAGATGAGCCTTGCCTTATCTAAGCTGGGTGAGGAAGATCCCACCTTCCAAGTAAGATCAGACGAGGAAACCAACCAGACATTAATTGCTGGAATGGGAGAGCTTCATCTGGAGGTTATTGTCGACAGATTAAAAAGAGAGTTTAATGTAGAAGCCAATATTGGCCAACCTCAAGTAGCCTATAGGGAGACTATCACTAAGGATATTGAGACAGAAGCAAAATTTGTTCGTCAATCAGGTGGTAGGGGTCAGTATGGACATGTCAATATTAGATTGTTCCCTAATCAATCAGGTAAAGGCTTCGAGTTTGTTAATAGTGTGGTAGGTGGTTCAATTCCCAAAGAGTATATTCCATCTGTAGAGCAAGGTATCAAGGAGGCTTGTAGTAGAGGGGTACTGGCTGGCTATCCAGTTGTTGATGTCAAGGTGGAGCTTTATGATGGTTCTTATCATGAGGTTGATTCTAGTGAGATGGCCTTTAAGATTGCTGGATCAATGGCCTTGCAAGATGGAGTTAAGAAAGCTGCTCCGGTCATTCTTGAGCCTATTATGAAGGTTGAAGTTACTACCCCTGAAGATTTTATGGGAGATGTGATTGGGGATATCAACGCTAAGCGTGGTCGGATTGAGAAGATGGAAGATAGGGGAACAGCTAAGATTATTACTGCATTTGTTCCACTCTCGGAAATGTTTGGTTATGCTACTAAGCTTCGATCAATTACCCAGGGTCGTGCAAGCTATAGTATGGAGTTTGATCATTATCAGGCGGTTCCAAATAATATTAAAGAACAACTAACCAAGTAAAGTGGATGGGGTTTACTAGAATAAGATAAGTGCGTATAATATAGTAGGTTTAAACTAATTAAGTAAATAAGGAGATAATAAATGGCAGATTTTGTTCGAGATAAGGTACACGTTAATGTCGGGACTATTGGTCACGTTGATCATGGTAAAACAACTTTAACTGCTGCAATCACTTCAGTATTATCAAAAACTGGCCAAGCTCAGGCAAGGAGCTATGATCAGATTGACAATGCCCCAGAAGAAAGAGAAAGAGGGATTACAATTGCGACTTCCCATCAGGAATATGAGACTGCCAATCGCCACTATGCCCACGTAGACTGTCCTGGACACGCTGACTATGTCAAGAATATGATTACTGGTGCCGCTCAAATGGATGCTGCTATCTTGGTCGTTTCTGCTGCTGATGGTCCTATGCCCCAAACTAGGGAACACATTCTTCTAGCTAGCCAGGTGGGTGTTAAGCAGATCGTTGTGTTTATGAATAAAATGGATATGGCTGATCCAGAACTTGCTGAATTGGTAGAGGTTGAAATCCGTGAACTTTTAAGCAAGTATGGTTATGATGGTGATAATGCACCAATTGTTAAAGGTTCTGCATTGAAGGCTCTAGAGGGTGATAGTGAATATGAAAAGTCTATCATTGAACTAGTCAATGATTTGGATAGTTATGTAGATGAGCCAGTTCGTGACACTGATAAAGACTTTCTGATGTCAGTAGAAGACGTGTTTAGTATTAAGGGACGAGGAACAGTAGCTACCGGTAGAATTGACCGTGGTGTGGTAAAAGTTGGTGAAGAAGTTGAAATAGTAGGTATTAAAGATACTCAGAAGACTACCGTTACAGGTGTAGAAATGTTCAAAAAGAATCTAGACCAAGGTCAAGCTGGAGATAATGTTGGAGTTTTGCTTAGAGGTATTGATCGAGAACAAATCGAGAGAGGTCAAGTCCTAGCAAAACCGGGCACCATTACCCCTCATACCAAATTTGAAGCTGAAGTATATGTTCTCAAGAAAGAAGAAGGTGGACGACATACTCCCTTCATTAAGGGTTACAAGCCCCAATTTTACTTTAGGACTACTGATGTTACCGGTGAAATATTCTTGCCTGATGGCGTAGAAATGGTTATGCCTGGTGATAATATTAATATGGATGTAGAATTGATCGCTCCAATTGCAATGGATGAAGGCTTGCGTTTTGCAATCCGAGAAGGTGGTAGAACTGTCGGTTCTGGTGTAGTGACTAAGATTATCAAGTAGAGCAATGAGTACAGCTAGTTCAAAGCAAAAGATTAGAATCAAGCTTAAGGCTTACGATAGTAAGGTGATTGATGAGTCTGCTAAGCAGATTATTCAAACTGCTGTCAGGACAGGGGCTACAACAATTGGTCCAGTACCTTTGCCAACCAGGACTAGTAAGTATACTGTGATTCGTTCTCCTCATGTCTACAAAGATTCTCGTGAGCAGTTCGAAATGCGTAAGCATAAGAGACTAATTGATATTAGTCTGCCAACCGCTAAAACAATTGATGCTTTGATGAACCTTAGCTTGCCAGCTGGGGTTGATATTGCGATCAAGATGTAAGGGCTCCATCAGGAGATAGGAAAATCCCTACAGATGCAAGAAAAATACTCAGTCCATCTATTGCCATAATTGCCAATTGGGCAACCCGAGAATGGCGAGTTAGGTCTGTGAGGTCTTGTAATATGACGAGGTGAGCGTCATCCTCCGAAACCCTCCCCTGTCTTGTCATCCTCCGAAACCCGAAGGGTTTACGGGGGATCCATCTCTCTAGCAAATTAGGATAATACAAAATGCTGGATCTCCGGTCTTGCCCTTTGGGCAACCCGAAGATAACGCATGAGGTGTCATCTTCGGAAATCCGGAGGCTTTTCTTTTATCATCCTCTGAAGTTACCACACCATCCCATCATCCTCCAAAACCTGAAGGGTTTACAGGGAATTATCTCTTTACTGCATCTAGATAGTACAAATTTGAGACACGAGTTAGTTTTGTTTTTGATGTAGTGGTACACTATAAGAATGTCAAAGGGGACTAGACTTGAAGGAAATACAATTGGGTTTGAACAAAAACCCAAAAGATCTTTGAGGGATAAGCTTGGATTACCGTTGGTGATGTTTTGTTTGTCAAGTATAGGGGCTCCATCGGATATGCAGCAGTCTTCAAATTCTGAAAAGACTGAATGTAATAAGTTGGAGGGTAGTGTCGTTCCAGGAGATCACAGTATGGATTTGGTAGATACTAGACCAATGCCAGAATATCCGATTCCTGGCATTGTCGGTCCATTTACTGATACGGGAAATTATATCAGCGATCAGCTTGGCATGGATCCGCAACTTGGGCTAGAAGAATTTGCCAAAATATACTTAGCACGCTTGGTAGCAATAAAAGGTAGTGAGATTGATATAATTTTAGATCCGAGTCTAGGATTATCGGATTGGCCTGGTAATATTTCAGATTTATCAAGTGCAATGGATACGGCAAAGGTATTGTCTAGTGTTATTAGCCAGATTATGATTTATAATCCAGACATATTGCAACGCTTTGGTATAGATAGAATAAGGCTTGCTAATATTTATCAGACTTTTGCGGGTCATTATAATCCAGGTGATCACGAGATTTTGTTTGATTTTAAGGATGATAAACTCCAAGATGAAGGGATATATAAGGTAATGATTCATGAATTGGCACATGCTTATTATGATAAATTTTGTAACGGCATTCAGCATAATGATTCAGAAATATCTAATCATAACTCTATTGAATATGTTGGCTGTCCGGGGGAGTGTGGGGATAATAATATCCCACAAGAACTTTATCAGTATGGTTTAAGGCGTGAGTTTGTCAATGAGTATGCCACATCCTCAGTAAAGGAAGATTTTGCTACAATCGTAGCTTGGAGTTTTGTAGAACGTGGCATAATTATGCCTGGAGATGCAGATTATAAAAGTCCACTGTATTATAAGCAGCAAATAATAATTGATAGGCTGGAGCAAATGATTCCCGGATCAAGGGAGTTTCTTGCTAAACTGACGATCTTATTGAGGCTTAAAAATGATAATGAGATATATTTAGACCAAGACCTACCAAAGGTAGAAGTAGAAGT
This sequence comes from Candidatus Saccharibacteria bacterium, assembly GCA_017983775.1. Lineage (NCBI taxonomy): Bacteria > Candidatus Saccharimonadota > Candidatus Saccharimonadota bacterium. The sequence goes on from JAGOAT010000024.1 coordinate 9,824, forward strand.
ACCTAAATTATTAGACTTAATTAAGGGTCAACGGCAAGGAATAATGGGAGAATCCCCTGAAGATCCAATAGTGCTAGATGCATTACAGGCATCTTGGTCGTACCCCTATCTTTTTTATCCGGATATTTTCTTTAATGTGGTACCCGAAGTGGTACCCGAAGTACATCCAATGGATGTTGGCCCAACTAAGGATGAGATTATTGTTATTGATGTAGGTCAGTATACTGATGATTATTATAGATATCATACTGGCAGCGAAAGTCCTGACGGCGAGCAATATTTTACAGTATATGTTCCTAAAGAGGATATTGTAGGGGGGCGATATAAGGGTGATTTATTCGTTCCCGCAAGTCAGTCTAGGACATCAACTAAACAAAAATTCAACATAGAAGACTTTATGAAGGGTGGGGGGAGTTACGACCTTCTAAAACGAGGTTGGACACCCATTATCATTAAGCTAGTGTCTTAGGATAGGATATGGTTATTGGGCGGAGTAAGCTTAAGGTAACCCAAATTTACCCTTGACGAGTAAAAAAAAGTTTGCTAAGATTATTCGAGTATAAATTTACGGGGTTTTGTCAGGTTTGACATCAGGTCAAAAACCGTCAGAGTCTCGAAATTTTACGTTGAGGATAAACATGATAGATAGTTTTTATACCAAAAAAATCGGAATGACTCAGGTCTTTGATCAGGCCGGCTTAGCTGTGCCGGTCACTGTTTTGCAATTGATGGATAATAAAATAGTGGGGTATCGAGATCAGCAAAAAGATGGCTATCAAGCCTATAGGGTAGAGTATCAGCTTAAACCCAAGAAGAGCTTAATCAGGGAGTCCAGGGTTGATTCTGACTTGGATCAGTCTATTAAATCAATTGATTTATCAATTCTTGAAGTGGGTAGTATGATTAATGCCCAAGCTACCTCAAGAGGTAGAGGATTTATCGGTACAATCAAACGCTACAATTTTAAACGTGGACCGATGACTCATGGTAGTCACAATAAACGCCGTCCTGGTTCAATTGGTTCGCTTTATCCGCAGCACGTTTTTAAGGGTCAGAAGATGGCAGGACGTGGAGGTCAAGATAATGCCACTATAAAGAACTTGGAGGTGATTGAGCTGGATCAGGAAAACAATTTAATTTTGGTCAAAGGATCAGTTCCTGGCAAGAGCAAGGCAATCGTTAGGCTAGAGGTTGTTAGATGAAGGTAAGTCTAGTAGATATTAAAGGCAAAAAAACAGAGTTAAATCTGAAGTTTGATCTCAGTAGTACTGCAGACTATAAGACTATTCTCAACCAAGTAGTTTATGTAATAAGATCACAGGCAAGGGTCAATCTTGCCAAGACGCTCTCCAGGGGTATGGTTCAAGGATCTACTAAGAAGCCTTGGCGACAAAAAGGTACTGGTCGAGCCAGGGTAGGTACTAAGCGTAATCCGGTTTGGCGCGGTGGAGGGGTTGCTTTTGGTCCTACTGGACAAGAGAACTATCATAAGAAAAATAATAAGAAGGCTTATCAGGTTGCGTTGGTAAAAAGTTTAGAAGAAAAAGCTAAACAGTCTAGTTTTTGGGTGGTTGATGGCCTGGAAGATCTTAGTAAAACTCAGCAAGCTAGGTTGTATTTGGATACTAAGCTTGGTATTGATTCTAACAGTAAGGTGCTATTAATTTCTACTGTTAGACCTCAAGCTTTTCTAAACCTTAAAAACCTCAAACTAATTGGGCTTAATCAACTTTCAGCCCTAGACATTCTTGGAGTAGCTCAGGTATTAATCACTAAGGCTGATTTGGACTTATTGGTGGATAGAAATAAGTATTTGGGACTTACCCAGGTTAAGGCAGTAGCAAAATCTAGCAAGGAGAAAGATGATTCAGCCAGTAATTAGTGAGAAAAGTTTATATCAGGCAGCCAGTGGAGTCTATCACTTCGTTGTTCCTATTCAGTTAAGCAAACTTGAAATCAAAGAATTAGTAGAGCAACAGTTTGATGTAGAGGTTGATAATGTTTGGACATTGATTCGCAAAGGTAAGGCAAAGATTTTCAAGAGGGTATCTGGTAAGCGTAGCGATTTTAAAATTGCTCGGGTTAAGCTTACCAAGGGTAAGATAACAATTTTTGAATCAGAACAGGAGCAGGACAATGCCTAAGAGATACAATGTAAATACTGCTGCCAGAAGAAATATGTCTGTCAGTAATTTTGATCAGATTACCGAGACTACTCCATACAAACCACTTTTGATCAAAAAGAAGCAACAATCAGGTAGAAATAATCAAGGTAGAATTACTGTTAGACATCGAGGTGGTGGTGCTAAGCGCAAGATTCGTGTAGTAGATTATAACCAGGTTGGAACTACTCAATTCAAGGTACTTGAGATTCATTATGATCCCAACAGGAGCGCTAATCTTGCACTGATCGAAGATCAAGATACTAAGAAGAAGTATTATATAGTAGCAGGTTCTGAACTTATCAAGGATGCTATTTATCATAATGGTGATAAGGCTCCAATCAAAGCTGGTAATAGGATGCCTTTAAGTAGAATACCTGAGGGTAGTCAAGTTCATAGTTTAGAAATCCAACTTGGTAAAGGAGCTCAATTAGTCAGGAGTGCAGGGGCTAAGGCTCAGTTGCTTTCCAAGGAGGGTGATTATGCTCATATCAAATTACCATCTGGAGAAGTTCGATTGGTACTTTTGAGATGTCAGGCTACAATTGGTGTGGTTGGTAATGCAGATCATGGTAATATCAGAATCGGATCTGCTGGGCGCAAGCGTAAAATGGGAATCAGGCCAACAGTACGTGGTAAGGCTATGAACCCTGTTGATCACCCCCATGGTGGTGGTGAACAAGCCAACTCAATTGGTCTTAAATATCCTAAGACCCCTTGGGGCAAACATGCTTTAGGTAAGAAGACTAGAAGTAATAAGAGTTCAAATCGTCTAATATTTAAAGATAGGAGAGCTAAGTGAGTCGTTCATTAAAGAAGGGTCCTTTTGTGGATTATAAACTAGCCAAAAAGGTCACTGAAGCTAAGGGTAAAAGGGTTACTATTAAGACATGGTCTCGTAGTTCGACTATCACTCCCGACTTCGTAGGGGCAAATTTAGCTGTACATAAT
>JAGOAT010000025.1 GCA_017983775.1 Candidatus Saccharibacteria bacterium
GATTAAGATATCAGCAAATAAAAAACTCCGTAAGTTACCAATATGAGCATAATCATAGGGAGTTGGACCACAGTGGTAATAACGAACCTCGCTTGGGTCAATTGGTTCAAAGTCTTGGTAGGTATTACCTAAACTATTTTTTAATCTGAGCTTCTTCAATTCCTAGCTCTACTATTAATGTCTGATAAATCTGTTCAGCAGCTTGCTCGACTGTTTCGGGTCCGACCAATTTTGCCCCGGCTGCTACTTTGTGTCCACCTCCAGAAAACTTTTCTGCTACTTTACTGATATCATAATCCGTAGTCGAACGAAAGGAAATCTTATATTGATGAGTATCGACCTCAGACACTACAAATCGAATCTTAACACCTCTCAAATGATCAAGATGTGACATCACCCGGTGTGAGATATGGTGACCAGGATCAAGATCCTGAATATCACTATTATCAATATGAGCATAGGCGACAATTCCTCTTTTTATCACATTGCTAGACATGATTTTATGAAGCCTGGTCAGTGATACATGATCAAGAGCCTGACCCTCGATGAATTCTCGATACAACCGATGAGGATCTACCTGATATTGCATGAGTCGGGCAGCGGACGCATAGGCCCTGGCATCCGTATTGGCATTGACAAACCCAGCTGTATCTGAGTAGATACCAATCATGAGATATTCTGCTATCTGTTTATCAATCGGCCAATCCAGGGCTTCAATTATATCTAATACAAGAATTGTGTTTGAGGCTGCCTTAGGATCAATAATCATCAAATCCGTTTGCTCTTTCCCTCTCGAACCATGATGATCAATTGTTACCGTCTTAATATCTTCAAGCCAAGGGTTAGCTTGATAAGTTTTCTCAAACTGCTGCAATGAACCTGCATCCATATGAAACACCAGATCAAATCTCCCCCTAATCTGATCTAAGTTTCTGCTAAACTGACAGAGTTCATTACCTTTTATATAATTATATCCCGGATCATTACCTCTATCGCCATACCAAAAAACTTGTTTGTCCATTTGCTGCCAAACACTGAACAGGGCTAAGTTAGAACCAACACTATCTCCATCTGGGCTATCTGGTGCAACTATCAAGATGCCATTAGCATCCTTGATCATTTCTTGCAACTGATAAAGTATTCTCTTATCTAACATAAGAATAATTATAACATGCTATCAAGCCATCTAGGGACATTTATACCAGTTGATCGCTAATTTTTAATGATGGTTTAGATCAATTGACGATTTTCAATAGCTCGAATTAAAGTTAAGTGATCAGTATAATCTATATCTCCGCCCATTGGCATTCCCTGAGCTAGCTTACTAACCTTGAGATCAGAAAATCCTTCAAGAGCCTTGGCAATATAGAGTGCTGTAGTCTCACCATCCAAACTAGCATTGGTTCCTACTATTACCTCCTTAATTTGATGCATTTTGATCATATCTTGCAATAGATCAAATCTTAAATCTATTTCACTGACCCCATTTAGTGGTGAAACCAAACCATGCAATACAAAATATAATCCCCGATAGTTATTGGTCTTTTCGATTGCGATCAAATCCGTAGGACTCGACACAATCAATAATCGATCTGATTCACGCTTTGGATCCTGACAGATCTGGCAACTCGCTTGATCGGCATAATTTTGACAATATTTACAAACGTGCAACCCTTCTTCTAGATCGAGAATTGCCTGAGCAAGACTACGATAATCATCTTTGGCAATTGCTAGAGCCAATCTCTGTGCACTCCGATTGCCAATGCTTGGTAATCGATTCAACTCCTCAACAAGCTGTATTAAAACCCTTGGTAGCATTGATACTATACTCTACTCTAGAGACCAGGAATACCGAGCTTGTCCATACCGGGCATTGTCTTCATCTTTTCAGCGGCCTCTACCTGGACTTGGCTAAAAGCTTGATTGGTAGCAGACTTGATCCAATTTTCAATTGAGCTCTTGTTTTCCTCACTGAGAATACTGGGATCTAGATCTATACTCACAATCTTTTGTTCTCCATTGGCAGTAACCTTGACCTTGCCATCACCAGCCTCACCAGTCATTTCCAGCTTTTTAAGCTCTTTTTGTAATTTGCGCATTTGATTAATCATCTTAGCTTTATCAAACATTTTTCCTCCATCTTTTAATATTTGGTACTGATATCATATCACCAAAAATTGAGAATGTTAATTATTAGGAAGCTGAAATGCTAGGCGTCCTATGTGGATTTTTCTTGTAAATACACCGATAATCTTGGAACTATTTCCTCAAGCTCTTTAATACCCAATACTTGATATTGATTGACCATTGCATAGCCAACATTGACTATGCAGCCATCCCATTTTCCAGTACTTGGTTCAGTTCTAAAAAGCTTTATCTTTTGTGTACCTTCATCTGAAGGTAAGCTGATTTCATAGGCATCCTCGGATAGCTCTATAATCCCAACTACACCACCCTCTAACCTTATATCAGATACCAGGTTTGCAAGCCTACCTAAAAGATCTTGCCTAGTTGCATATGGGTCGGCCTGATGTTCATAATTCTGTCTTTCTGACATGTTCTGAAGTATACAATAAAATGACAATAAAATCTAGTTGTATTTTCCTTTAATGGAATTAAATCGAATCCGTAACATCTCTCCAAAGACATTAACTGCAATCCCAAGGGGATTGCTACCAGATATCTTACTCCCCTCTTGGATATCCTGCCAATCTTTGACCTCAATAATATCTATTCTGTAATGGTATTTTTTTGCAATGAATAGTATCTCCATATCAAAACCCCACCCATCCAAAGTTTGCTTATTAAAAACTAAATCAGCTATATCAGAGCGAAATAATTTAAATCCACACTGCGTATCCGCCAAATCTATCCTTAATACCGTCCTGGTAAGCAAATTACCAATGCCAGAGATCCAACGCCTCAAGCCCTTATGGCTAGTCAAAATATTGCGTACTCCGACTGCTAAATCACTATTCTGCTTAATCATCTCTCTGACTTCCAATAAATGATCCAAGGGAGTGGCAAAATCTGCATCCATGAAAAGTTTATAGTCTGCCTGATATTTAAGCATAGCAAGTTTGACCTGATAGCCCTTTCCCCTAACGGGTCCCGTAGAATAATATTCCAAGTGGTCTACTCTATCTATAGCTTCCTTCACCTGGGCTTTAGTGCCATCCGGACTATTAGCATCCGCTACCACTATCTGGTAGGAATCAAAACCATTCTCCTGCAAAAACTGATCGAGAATAATTAAATTATTCTTTATTACACCCGCCTCCTTGTAGGCTGGTATTATGATCAAAAGGTTTATTTTATTATTCATCAGCTATCATTTAATACTTACAAGATAATACAAGCTAATATTGGTCATGTCAGAATTAATCATCTCGACCCCTACCTGATCCTTGTACTCAAACTTAATCTGATCAATTAATAAATCATTGGATCCATCCTGGTAGGTGATATAAATTTGTTTTGCCTTAAGACCCTTCAATTCATCTATATTGCTCCCACGAATCTGATATTCAAAACCTTGATCACCAGCTAATGTCATTTTAGCATCCAGCAAATCAGGATTTGAATAATTATCTATTATAATTGGGTTATCGGGACGCAAATCTATCCACTGATTAGCTATCTGATTAAGGTCCTCCCGGTAAATCTGATAAGTAGCTTGACTCTCTGGCCACGCTAGAAATACCTGCTGATAGCTCAACCCAAACCAAACTACAAAGGTGCTAGCCACTAATCCATAAAAAGTCAATTTGATTATTCTGGATTCAAACTCATTGCCAATAATCAATAAAATCAGATTCAATCCATAGCCAGCCAATGGTATCAAGCTAACCAATATCACAATTAACCAACCGAAGCTTGATTCGATATTAAGTAAGCTTGCCAGGATCCAAAAACTAGCAATAACTATCAAATATAGTCTAAAAATCTGTTTATTTTGATACAAGCCAACCAAACCCACGATTGCTAGTACGCCTAGATTGAGCTCTACCACACTCAATTGGCCAAAATAATAACCTGTTTGATCTAGCCCATTAACAAATAAATTTGAAAATACCTCAATAATATTACCCAACCAGGCCAAGATTGGATTGGATTCAGAAAAAACTGTTTTGGATCCAAGACTTTGCCAATCAAATTTAGTTAATAAAAAAGTCCCCAATAATCCTATCAGTATAGATAAGAATAACAAACTCAGACCAAGATAACGCGCTCTATCCTGATACTTTTTGACAGTAAATATCTGATAACCCAATAGGATAGCTGAAATCAAGACTGGTATCAGGCCTACTAGATGTAATCCAATTGATAAACTAAGTAACAAGCCACAATAGACCCAACTAAATCTCGTTTGACCTAGACCTCTAATAATTACCAAGCATGCCAGTATTCCAAGTAATAGACTCAGACTTATTAACTCAATCATTGTAGCTAGTCTTGAGCTAATCACCAAACCAATCGCGATACTAGCAATCAAGCTACTATAGACCCCAACTCTAAAAGAAAATACCTTGACTGCCAGAATACCAACTAGTACAACAATTAAAATACCAACGATTGCTGATAGTAATCTTAATTGGATTATGCTGATCTGACCAAAAGAACTATGCCAAATCTGAATGACTCCGTACCATATTAGACCAAACCCTTTATCAAGATACTGACCCAAATCTTTATCAACAATCCAGAAACTTTCAGCTGGACTAACTAGATTGATATTATTAAGCTTAAATAATCTCAATACCACACCAGCAAAAGTGGATAGTCCAGTAATCATGATTAGAACCATTGATAACTTATTTTTTATAAACATAATACTTATAGCTTACAAAATTCCAAGCCATTAGTGCAATAGTTGCAATTGCTAGATTAATATTATCAACCAATCCTGTTATACCACCATGCCAATCAGTAATCATAGCAATCCAATCAATCAGATTATTGACCAACTCAGCACGAACTAAGGCCGAAAGTGTTAAATTGCGAACCACAAACAGCCCAAATAAGGTCGAAATAATAAACTTAATGCTAACCTCTCGACTAATCTTACTCTTGAAAGTTAGTTTAGAATTAAGAATCAGACTATTGACTAATGCTATTGCTCCAGAAATCAAAGCTGATTGATTAACACTAAGACTAGTAAATATCAGCATTAGATTATATAAGCCAAAATCAATTAAGGTATTACCGACTCCAACTATTCCAAACTTAATTGCTTGCCAGAATGTATTGCGACCAATCACTCCTGTCCTTCTTGTTTATATTTTCTATCAAGTGAACGAAAACTAGTGTTTTTGTCATTAAAATAAAGCTCTACTGACCCAGTCGGACCATTACGGTGTTTCCTCAAAAGAATATCTGCAATGCCAGGCTTCTCTGTCTCCTTTGGATTATAGTATTCATCTCTGTAGATAAACAATACGACATCGGCATCCTGTTCAATCGAACCAGATTCTCTCAAATCAGCCAGCTGGGGAATTTTTGGCTGACGACTCTCAACGGATCTGGAAAGCTGTGATAGTGCCAATACAGGTGCATTAATCTCTCTTGCCAAAGACTTTAGTCCACGAGAGATAGCTGATATCTCTTGAACCCTGTTCTCTTTGCTGCTTGCATGATTCATCAGCTGAAGGTAATCCACTATCACTAGCCCGAGCTTGCCTATCTCCATTTGTAACCTTCTTGCCTTGGTACGCATCTCCATTACATTAAGAGAGGGTGAATCATCTATATACAACGGAGCTTCAGCTAAATCTCCCATCACAGATGTAATCTTGGAAAAATCTTGATCATCCAAATTACCTGTCCGTAACTTCCAGCCTTCGATACCAGCTCGAGCAGCAATAATCCTATCCGTCAGCTGTTCTTGACTCATCTCTATGCTAAATATCAATACTGGTCGATGATAGTCACAGGCAATATTACTAGCTAAGCTTAAAGCCAAACTTGTTTTACCCATAGCTGGTCTAGCTGCCAGGATAATCAGATCAGAATCTTGGAATCCCGCCAACTTATCATCCAGATCTTTAAATCCAGTAGGAGTACCCCTGAGTTGCTCTTTATCTTTATGGAGGCTATCAAAACGATCCATACTCTGAGCCAAAATATCCCTGAGTCGAACTAGATCCTTCTTACCCTGATCTTCACTGATTGCAAATATCTTACTTTCGACTTGGTCTAGCAACCCACCAATATCATCTTGGGAGTTATCAATAGCCATTGCTGTAATATCCTGACCAGTTTTGATCAACTTACGCAAGATAAACTTCTGGTTGATTAGCTCAGCATACCTCAAGGCATGAGAAGACGTAGGCACCTTATCAACCAACTCAGTCAGATAAACTGATCCTCCTACCTGCTCAAGTAGGTTATGATCCTTGAGATAATCTGTAAGAGTAATCAGATCAATTGGCAAATGCCTATCATAGAGTTCGAGCATCGCTCCAAAAATCATCTGGTGTCTGGCATCATAGAATGCTTCAGCACTCAAGATATCCGCGATTTTGATCAGGTTGTCTTTATCGAGCAATACTGCACCAAGTAAACTCTCTTCAGCCTCAATACTATTAGGTGGAACTTTTAATGTTGCCATTACTAACTCGTAGCCTCTAGACTAAAGATCTCCTTGGCAATACTAAAAATATCTTGAGTAGAATCCTGATCATTATTACCAACCTGCTGATCATCACCAGCAAGAAGTCCGACTTCTATCTGATCAGCCTGATAACCAAGTTGAGATAACCCATTAATAATAATTTCCTGCTTATCACGATCTTCGAGTTGTTGATGATAAAACTTAAACTTTGTCTGGATAATCAACTTCTTACCTTCAAGATTTAGTCTGGACTGCTTAATAATAGCTGCTAAAGAATTGTATTTTATTGACAGTAAATCTGCTAATCTAGCTGGATCAAAGTCTTCTGAAATCCGAGGCATCACTCTCGCTGGTTGATCCTGACCTAAACTAATATCTACACTATCAGGACTAACCTTATCCTGTATTGTTTGACCTATTTGGCTAGTCTTTGCATCGTCATTAGGCTGAGGCTTTTTTTCTTGATTTTGATCATCGGGTTGTAATTGATTCAAAGATGGACTTTTGAGATATCTCCAGATTGCCATTTCCAGAGGTAAGCTCGGATGATCAATTAGTTTGAAATCCATCTCAGCACTAATTAATAAATCTAGTAGTTCTATCAACTGATACTCTGAATTGATCATTAATTTTTCCCTAAGATGTTCGATTAATTGGCTATTCAATTGACGAGGATCTGCTCCACGCTCAATTAGACTAGCCAAAAAACTAATCGATGCAAAATCTTGACTAATAATTAATTTTGTCAGCTTTTCTAGATCAGCTGGCTTAATAAATCCGTAAAAATCCAACAAAAAATCTAAGTCTACTATTTGACCAAAACCTGACACTTGATCAAGTATTCCAATAGCATCACGCATCCCACCCAAAGCAAGCTTGGCAATATATGCCAGAGCAGGCTGATCAATTTTGATCTGTTCTTGATCAGCAATCCAACTCAACCTTTGTTCAATTAGCTCAGTACTGATTGGCTGAAAATCAAACCTCTGAGTCCGAGAAATAATTGTATCTGGCAATTTATGAACTTCTGTAGTAGCTAAAATAAAAATCACATAACTAGGTGGTTCTTCAAGAGTCTTAAGCAAAGCATTAAATGCCTCCTTGGTCAACATATGTACTTCATCAATAATATATACCTTATATCTAAGGTTAGTTGGCTGAAGCTGAACCTTCTCTTTTAGGATTCGAATCTCATCTATTCCTCGATTGCTAGCAGCATCTATTTCAGTGATATCTACATAACTTTCAAGATTAGCATCAGATTCAAGCTGATTAACCATCCGAGCAAAAATCCTAGCAACAGAAGTCTTCCCCGTACCTCTAGGCCCCGAGAATAAATAAGCATGACCAATCCTGGACTTATTGATAGCTCCACTCAGAGCCGAAATAATTGATGTCTGACCAGATAGATCTTCAAAAGATTTTGATCGATATTTACGATATAGCGCTACCCTCTCCATACCGTGTTATCTTAGCATATAGCTAGATTAAAATAAAACTAAAATTTTGATTTAAAGAATATCGACTAAATAATTCTTGGTAATCCCCGACTTTCGCCTGGAAGGGATTACTGATAATCCAGAAATCAGAATCTTGTAGCTCAAATTATACTGGGGCAATCTGATAATAATCCAAAAGTTTCTTGGCTAATTCGGCAAAAGCCTTTGCCGATGTTGAAGCTGAATAACCTTGGCTAGATGGTACTCGCAGTCTAACTAGAATAATAAACCTTGAGTCGGGATCACTATGAAACCCAATAAAAGTGTGATTGTACTGATCAGTACGATACCCACCTTGACCATCTGGTACCTGAGCAGTGCCAGTCTTGCCAGCTATCTTATAGCCTGGTATCACTGCATTATATCCACTAGCAGTTGGACTAACCACCGCTTCCATCATAACTTTTACCTGCTCAACTACTGCTGGGTCTACTACATTATCTTCTACTCTTGGCTCAAATTTCTTTTGCTTGTCATCTGGATAGATTACAGAATCTACAAGATAAGGTCTGACAAGTTTACCTCCATTAGCAAAAATAGCTAAAGCTCTAATCATCTGCAAGCTAGTCACAGAAATCCCTTGACCAAAGGTCATATTGGCATAATCAAAAGCACTAGCATCAATTGACTTAACTATCCCAAGCTGATCACTAAATTCACCAAAAATATCAATGTCGGTCTTCTGACCAAAACCAACCTTACTGATAAAATCCCTAAAAACAGTCTTGGCTTGTTGATTGATCTCAGGGTAAGCACCTCCCAAGTGCTGAAGAATCCAAGTTACACCAGTATTGAGAGAGTTACGTAAAACATCAACCATTGCCACGAGTCCATAACTCTTCTGCTCGGCATTATTAATAGTTTGACCATCGACTACAACACTACCAGAATCAAAATAAGTATTATTAGCTGATACTAAACCAGACTCTAAGCCAGCGGCCATAGTCAAGGGCTTGAATACAGAACCGGGCTCATAGATATCTGAAACAACTGGATTGATATAAGCTTGATCCGAATCAACATTACCATAATTATTCGGGTCATAATTTGGGAGATTAACCATTGCATTAATCTTTCCTGTATCTGGCTCCATTACCACTATCTGACCTTCGAAAGCTTGATGCTTTTCCATGTACTTTGCCAATATATCATTACTCCAAGACTGAATATTACGATCAATTGTTAGATAAACATCTCCACCATCTACTGGATCTACCAAGATATTATCCCTAGAAGCTAAAGAGATACCCTGATTATCCTTAACGGCCTTAACTAGACCCGGAGTACCTGCCAAAACATCATTCCAATACTGCTCTATTCCATATTGTCCAACTCCATCTGAATTAACAAATCCACTAATCCCCGAGAATAATCCAGCTTCACCATAATACCGACTCTCACTATCTTCCATAATCAACCCTTCTACTCCTAGTAGCTCTAGCTCCTCAATTTGATTAAGTGTCAACCTGTCACTAAGCAATACATAACGATTACCGTTATATGTCAACTTTTCAATCAAATCAGCTTTTGTTTGACCAAGAATTGTCGAAAGTTTATCCGCCAATAAGTCAATATCTTTAATTACTTTTGGGTCAATTCTTAATTGCTTAACGGCTTGATTCTGAGCAATAGCAAAACCCTGCTCTCCCTCATTTAGTAAAATCCTACCCCTCTTGGCTAAAATAGTCTGTCGCTTAGTCTGCTGGTTAGCTGCAGCCTTTAAATATTTCTGATTTTCAAAAACTTGAATAATAATCAAGCGATAGACTACTATAGCAAAAATTACAAAAATTGCTGCTATCCAGATATTTATACGTCTTGAAAGGTTATATCTGGTAGTCATTAAATATTCCGTCTTAGCTCTTTATAAACTGTGGATCTGCAGGAACCATATCATTGGCAACCTTACTCTCCTTGATTGTCTGGATAGACTGAAGTCTAGTTGCCTCTACTTGATACAATTGGTTTTCTCCCTTTAGCTCACTTAGTTCTTTTTCTAGCATTGCAGCTCGATAGTTAAATACATCCAATTTTGTTGCCTGATTAATATAAATCAAAGATAACCCAACAATTACCAGGCTTAGTATGGCATATTTACGATATGCTCCTAGATTAAATAGTTGTTGATGATGTACCGTATTAGTATTGCGACGATATGCTATAGTAGCGGTCGACATAGTTTCTCTCTCCTTATTTGTTTTTGTTTTTATTGAGCGAGGTGTCGTATTGGATTAACCAATACGACACCCTTCTCGACTTATCTGACTACTCTTACTTGAAGAGTGACAGCCCTTGGGCTTAAATCTTTTACAGCTATTGCCATAAAGACCTCCTATTTTAGCTACCAATCAAGTTAATTACTTGGTTGGTATTTTTTTTGTTTTTATTATTGCTCGCAATTTTGCACTACGAGCTCTCGGATTGTTGACGATTTGATTTTGATTAGGCACTATCGGACGTTTGGTTAAGAGACTAACTTTTGCTGGGTCTATCTCTCGACCAAGAATATCTAATCTTGCCTCTGATAATTCTCTAAACTTTCTTTTGACCCTTCGATCCTCTAGGGATTGAAAACTGATTATTGCTCCAATACCACCTGGAGTAAGCATCTCTATTAGGTTTTCTAATAATTGATCCAAGGCTTTCAATTCATCATTGACAGCTATCCTGATAGCCTGATAGATCAAAACTTGGACTTTCGGTCTAGATAACCAGTATTTTTGGGTTGCTTGGTTGAGATCTTTGACCGTTATAATTGGCCCTTTTTGCCTATAGGCAATAATCCCCTTAGCAATACTTCGAGCAAACCGTAGCTCTCCATATTCTCTGAATATCTCAGTAAGTCTCTGCTCAGTTGCTTCTTCCAGCAATTCTACTGCACTGATACCAGCAGTCTGATCCATTCTCATATCTAGCCTTTGACCAGAATCAAGATAGCTAAAACCTCGATCGGCAATATCCAATTGAGGTGAAGATACCCCAAGATCAGCTAAGATTAAATCAAACTGTCCCAAGCCAGGATCGTAATCCCTAAAATTCTGCTTAACGATCTCAACGGATGAGTTTGATCCAAACTTTTGTTTAAGCTTACCAATTGCATAACTATCTTGATCTACAAGTACTGCTAGCTCAGGTCTAAATTTCTCTATCAGCGCCTGGCTATGCCCCCCATAGCCAGCAGTCAAATCAAGTATAGACCGAACAGATTTCAACCCCGACGCAAGACCAATTACTTGTTCCAATAAAACGGGTTGATGTTCAATCATATAGCAAGATTAAACCAAAATTAACCGAATGGAGTCAAGTATGAAGCATCAAATGGGTTTGTTACCTCAGCTTATCTCTGAGTGTTTTATTGAGACCACCTTTTTAGCAGTCAGCTATTTGTTTTTGTTTTTGTTTTTTTATTATAGAAAAAATTCTACAAAATAATTTAACTAAAAATAGTTGCTTTTTAAAAGTGAGGTGGAAGTGTTCATATAAATGAAAAATGTACCTAGAGCCAGTTTGTAAGTGCGCCCTACTGATGCACTTACTGACTGCCAAACAGGTGATCTCAAATCCAGCTGAATCCACTATATCTATCCCTTACTTTTATCTAAGGGCTTAGATAGTAGCCTTTCTGTATCGAACTTATTCCATCCAAGTCTATAAATATAAACTATGATGGAATAGATTTTTGATTTTTGTTTTTATTTTTTTTAAATGTTCTCTTTTCAAATTTGGCTATCAATTAGCCTAAAAAGCTTATCTCTATTATAGTACCTTAAATGGACTAGGTAAAGACTAGTAGTCAAAATGTCGATAATGATCACGACATGATATAAACCAAACTATAGACGATCACTACTAGTTTTTTTCCACAGGAATCTTTTAATTGATATCAAACAATACCAACCAACCCCTACCCCAAGAAGCAAGACCATGCCTAGTCCATATCGACCTGCTCTAGGTAGTTTATAGTTGGTTGGTTCAAAATTATTTGGCTGGGCTACAGTAGTGCCCAAAACCTGCCCACTTGACTGCTGGTTATCTTGATTTGATGCCACTGGGGTATTTGGAGAATCAGACTGGTTTTGATTGGACTTATAATAACCTATCGGATTAAATTGATAAACCTCAGGTCTCAATACTTCCAGTGTCTGATTTTCATACCCGCCATATGGTTCAGTAGTCAGGCTCATATCAATAGGATAGTTATTAGAAGTTTGGTCTATTATTACCTGAAATTGTCCTATTTGGCTGGTAGCATACTGATACCAGCCATTGTCAGTGATTTGATATTGGGTTGATCCATCAGGCAGTTTGATCACCACCCCCAGATTATCGATACCAATTTCACCATTATCTTGGTGACCATTATTATTGCTATCAATAAAGACAAATCCTGACAAGTAGCTTTGACCCAACCCCTGATCAATCAAGCTACTAATGACCTGATCGGCATCGTCCTCACCAAAATCAAAGTTATTATAAACCGAATCAATATCCAATTGATCAGCAGCTATTACTTCTGCTTGATTGAGATACTTATCTTTGGGTTGATTGACCTCGACAAGTAGTTTGATATTGACAGTTTGATTTGCAGGAATAGCTGGAATTGACCAAATATTATTCATCTGATCATAGCTACCAGTGCTAGCCTGATAATCTACCATTTCCATACCTGCAGGCAAACAATCTTTGATCTGTATATTATC
>JAGOAT010000026.1 GCA_017983775.1 Candidatus Saccharibacteria bacterium
GACTTACTCAGTACAATAAACCATTGCGGATGTGGTGAAATCGGTAGACACGCTAGGTTCAGGTCCTAGTGGAGGATCAAAACTCCGTGGAGGTTCAAATCCTCTCATCCGCACCAAGTTGATAGATTGGTAGTAAAAAGTTCCTTGGTCATAAAATACTTTGACTTATCCCCTCTTTGGCATAACAAATATCCTTTCTGTGGTTAAATTTAGTAATCTAACCACATCTTAGCATATTAATTTATTCAGTTCTAGAATAGACTTGTTGTTGATTATATGGGGAGGGGGACATTAAGCCATACTAGCACAAATACTCCAGCAACCATTCACTTCGTTCCCGTTACCTCAATCAAATAAACACTAGAAGATCGCGGACTGTTCGCGACACCGATATGTATTATCTTTAGTATTTCACAGAAACTAATCAATATTATACTATTACTTGACAAATATGTAGTATTAGTTTAGAATACTGATATTATGAATACTAAACACTCTACAAAGCATTCACCAGAATCAGAAGGTAGGAGACGGTACCGACTTAGTGGACTGGCAACATTAGCAATGCTAGTAGCAGCAACTGTTGTGTCTGGATGCTCTGCCAATAACCAAGCTTCAGGAACTTGTTCGTCAAGCCCAGAAGCTCAAGTACCCAAAAGTCAAGAAACCGTAAATACTGACTTGCTTGCTTCTTTTGCAAGGTTCTTGAAAGATAATCCAGAGGCTTTTGACAATCAAGATCCTAAGAAACTTCTTGGGCTGGACTTAGAAGAGCTGGGAAAAGTTAGCTGTGAAGACTTAAAGGATGAAGAAACTAACCAGCTAACCGAACTAGGTCAAAAGCTAAATAATATCCTAATTGGTTATAGGTTGGGCTTGTCAATTGAAGAAGTACTTGAAGCGGATAGGCTGGGGGTTTCAATGGAGACTATACGCAATGGCATGAAATTAGGTATTCCCTATGGAGAAATACTGTTAATGAACGCACCACCCAAACCTACAGCTACAATGTTAGACTAATATGGGTATCGATTATCAGCCCACCAGCTAAGAATTTCCTGGGCAGCTGGTGCCGCAAACTGTGACCCTTCTCCAGCATTTTCGATCATCACTATCATTACAATTTGTGTGTCTATATCTGGTGCCCCAATTGTAAACCAAGCATGAGCCTTTGAACGATTTTGATTGACATCCCCTGACTCTGTACTAGTCTCAGCAGTACCAGTTTTGCCAGCTACCCCAAAAGGTAAATTGGAAAATATGGAGCCGGTAGTACCAATTGATGAGGCTGCCTGGCGCATCCCCTCAAGTACTAATTGTCGATTTGCCTCACTATACAATCCCTCCTGAATTAGTTTTGGTTCTAGTGTCTGACCACCAATCGACTTAACAAAATTCGGCTGATAAAATTTTCCCCCTGCAAATATTGAAGCAGTAGCATATAGCATCTGCAATGGTGTTGCTAGAAGTTCACCCTGACCAATACTAATATTATAACTATCTCCAAGTAGCCAATCCCGTCCAGCTTTAGCCCATTTATCTGGCGTCGGCAAACTACCAGGTGATTCACCAGGTATATTCACCCCTGTCAGTTGACCTAAGCCAAATTTTTGATACCAGCTAGTCAATGCCTCCCCACCAAGACCAACCAACTCCTTATATCCTCCACCGACAATATAATAAAATATATCACTACTAAGAGCCAAAGCTCTGACAACATTGACAGGTCCCAACCCAGCTGGATTCCACCCCTTGAATTGGTAGACTATACTTGGATCATAAACATTCTCTATCAATAATGAACCAGTATCATTATAGGTAGTATTTTGATCTATTACACCAGACTCTAGCCCAGCGAGTGAAATGAGTGGCTTAATAATAGACCCAACTGGATAACTTCCCCCCATCAACCTATTAAACAGTGGATTATTTTGATCTAAAACCAACTTATCATAATCTGTCTGGCTAATCCCTTGATCAAAAAGATTATTATCATAGCTAGGATAATTGACAGCAGCCAAAACCTCTCCCGTATTCGGATTAATAGCCATCATACTTCCTCGATTGCTACCAGCCTTTTGACTATATTTCTCTATCACTTGATAGGCTTTTTCCTGCAACCCTAGATCAAGAGTTGTTACCAAGTCACCTCCATCTACTGGCTCTTGGCTGGGACGGAACCGAATTGGTTTGCCTGAGGCATCCACCTCAAACTGTATCTTTCCATCCTGTCCAGAAAGTGTTTGATTAAACTCTTGCTCCAGACCCAACTTGCCAATAATGTCAGTCACTTGATACTGATCACTATCCTCAAGATCTTCAGCTGTAACTCTACCAGTATACCCTAGGATATGAGCAAACTGTTCAGGATAGAGGTATTCACGACTAGGCCTAATTTCAACTCCGAATCCGGTCAACTTAGTCTCAATTTCCTGTAATGAAATAGCTTGATCTTTGTCGATATTATCAGCTATTACAATAGTCTCTCTCTGGCGCAATTTAGACTGTATCTGATCAAGCTTTGCCTGATAATCAAGTTCGATGATTTGACTGATCAGACCAAGATCAGTTTCTAGCTTATCAGGGTCATCGTCTAATAAACTTGGATTAAGTACCAACTGATATTCTGAGGTATTTTTGAGTAATGGTTGATTATTACGATCAAAAATAATACCTCTCGGTGCTCGTATCAATTGACTTCTCAATCTATTAGTTTGAGCTAAAAAATCCAAATCCTTGGCTTCAATAAACTGCAAATTAAACAACTGTCCAATATACAGAGCTCCAACTAATAGCACCGGAACAAATAATAACTTAAAAAATTTCTTATCTACTTCTTGCTCAATCCTTTGTTCGGAGCTACCAGCAAGTAGCTGACTTGACCAAAGCTCACTATCATTGATCTTTTGTTGAAAACTACTAGACTGATAATCTCGTCCCTGATCATAATGCTCACCAAAGATATTTATTTTCCCCATGACCATCTCCGATGATTTTGGTTACTAATCCAAAAACTGCGTAATGACAATATCAATCCAATCAATAAAAAATCTGATATTAAATTGATCAAAACCCTAAGATAATCAACCCCCCCAATTAGACTCAAATCACTAGCATAGACTACTGTTATTAGTTGGTACAACAGACTGGAGGCAATAACGAGTAATATCAAGCTAAAATTCTGATTGGGATTATTGGCAATTCTTAGACCAAAACCCGCAACAAGACAAATCAAAATCAAAAATGGTGTTGATATCCCGATATTCCAAGGACTATTAAGATCTAGAATTATACCAAATACTAGACAATACCAAACTAAACTACTTAAACTAAAACGCAACGTGAGTATCAAAATAAATATGATCACCAATTGGGGTTGGATAGGGATTAGACTAGGCCAATTAACTTGAATCAGGCTAATCAGTATGCCTATCACAAATAATAATATCTTCACTAGACACCCACGATTACAAATACTGTCTCAAGACTACTGACATCAAAATCTAAATCAATTAATGCTGATTTAAACAGCCCACCATCATCTTCTATCACAGTATTAACCAGCCCAATATTAATCCCCTTTGGTACCAACTGGTTACCCCTGGTAATTACCCTCTCCCCAATCTGAATATTCCCATCCAATGCTAGTTGCCTCAGTTGAACACCCTGTCCAGGCTGACCTTGCAAAAGCCCTATCTCTCGTGATTCCTGGGTTAATCCTGCCAATCGAAATGCTGGATCTGTCAAGAGTACAACCTCTGATGAAGTTTGTCCAGTTGACTCAATTAATCCGATAAGACTACTCCTATACACTACCGCCATGCCTTCGACTACACCTTGACTCTTGCCAATATCAATAGTCAAAGTCTTGCGCAAATTAGTGGCACTCCCACTAACGAGGTTGGCTGATTGTAGCTGCCAATTAGTCTCAGACTGAACATTCAACTGACTTCGTAAGTCACGATTTTCTCTAGCTGCTTCCTCGATATCAATCAGCTGTTGTCTGAGTTCTCCGACTTGATTCCTTAGCTGGTTATTTTCCTCACTGATTTCACCAAGTGAACCAATAATCTCCCAATCCTGGCTAATGTTGGCAATTCTTTTACTAATTGATCCTGAAAGATTATTATTAAATTTTTCAATGCTATATCTAATTGGTGAAAACAAACTAAGATTCCAAATCAACATTAGGCCTGACATGATCAATACGACCAGTATCAGACTATACCTTAGACTTAGCTTCATCTAACTGTACTCTTGCCCTAAATCATTACCGATCAGTACTTGACTGAGATTATCCAAATCATCCAAAACTAGTCCAGTTCCCCGAACGACTGCCCTCAATGGATCTTCACCAATATGAACTGGTATCCCGGTTTCTCTAGCAATAACCTGATCTAAGCCCTTGAGCAAAGCGCCACCTCCAGCCAACCAGATTCCTTGGCGCATGATATCAGAAATCAACTCAGGTGGAGTCTCTTCTAGGGTAATTTTAACACTTTCCACGATACTTCTGACACTCTTGGATATCGCTTCTCTGGCTTGATCAGGAGTAATAATAAGTTCCTTGGGTAATCCAGTGATAATATCTCGCCCTCGTATACTAGCCTCCTCTAGCTTACCAATATTGCAAGCTGAGCCAATACTGATCTTGATCTCCTCGGCAGTTCTTTCTCCTACCAATAAACCAAATTCCTCCTTAGCATAATTGACAATATCATTGGTCAATTCATCGCCAGCGATTCTCAGGGACTGACTAGCCACTATCCCACCTAGACTAATTACAGCTACTTCACTAGTACCTCCTCCAATATCTACTATTATCTGTCCTGTAGCCTCCTGGATCTCTAGGCCTACCCCAATCGCTGCAGCCATCGGCTCCTCAATCAAAAATGCTTGTCTAGCACCAGCATTTGCAGCAGCGTCTATGACTGCTCGTTTCTCAACTTCTGTCACACCTGAAGGAATCCCAATTACGACCCGCGGCCTAGGAAGCAAAGCAAAGTTCTGCTTATGTAATAATTCAATAAAGTGTTTGATCATTTGTTCAGTTATCTCAAAATCCGAAACCACTCCATCGACTAAGGGTCTAGTAGCAACAATATTTGCTGGTGTTTTACCCACCATTTGCTTGGCTTTTTGTCCGATCTCAAGAATTTGTTTGGTCTTTTGATTGATTGCCACTACACTTGGCTCATCGATTACTAAACCCCGGCCTCGTAAATATACTAAGGTGTTGGCAGTTCCCAAATCTATCCCAATATCATGAGAAAACTTACTGAGTAATTTATTTAGCATCTAATCAAGTATTATAACATGTTAATGGTATCAATAGACATGCAAATCCGATTTATAATGCAAAACTAACTCCAATAAAAGCTTTTAAAATTTCAGAGGAATAGCTCCTCTAGTCATCAAGTCAAATTCCTACTAAACCATACTCGATATATTATCTATTTCGCATCATCCTCCGAAGCCCTTCCTTGTATTGTCATCCTCCGATTGTCCGGAGGACAATACGGGAGATCCACCTCTACTGACATTTTGATAATCACTTGGTACCAATGCTGGATCTCCGGTTTTGCCCTTCGGGCAACCCGAATATGACGGGGTGGAGTCATCCTCCAATTGTTCATAGAACAATACGGGGGATCCATCTCATTAATTAGTTAGAATAATACGGACTAATGTGAACCGTTGAATCCGACAATAATCTTACAATAAATAAAAGTCCGATTGATCTGTACTATTCCTAATGGCCAACAAATCTGATATCCGCGGTATTTTGACGCCTTGGTCTAGGTTGAACCTTGACTGAACTAACTGGCAAACTAAACTCTTGCTCAAGCTGATTATTATCTAGATAACTAGTAACCTCTTCTAGGGCATGCCGTTTCTGATAAACCCGAATAATCTGATCAAATATAACTAATATCACTCCGGAGGTGGCAATATTGACTAGTGTAGTAGCCGTAATATCCGTCAATAACTGAGTAAATAAAGCTAATAAGATCCCAACTATACTAAAGTTCCTTAAATAGTTTCCTATTTGTTTAGTCAATAAATAACTCAAACTATAGCCTACTAAACTAACAAACAATATACTATATCCAATATAGGCATTACTGATATTTAGAAGATCAAAGAACTGCAACCCAACAATATAGCTCAAAAGTAGAACTATCACAACCATCTCACTCAAACTTTCAATCTTGATAACCCAAACTAATCCCAAGATAGTGGCTATTATCAGCAAAATCAGGATCCAGGAACTAGTCTGACTATAAAATCCTATAATCAAAGCTCCAATATATGAGATGCTGTATAGCGCCGTGATCAATCTCTGCTTGAGATCAAATTTGGCTGGATCTCTTGACCTTAGATAGGTGGAAATATAGCCAGTAGCCAATAACCCCCAAGCCAAGAATTGCCTAGGTCCAAAGATAGAGATCTTATCAAGTGAAAGGCTCGAAAGACTTTCACGAATTTTGGTAATTGTTTCGGGTAAGAGCAAAGAGAAAGCAGCCAAACTCAATAATCCAAAAACAGCCAATAAGTAGTATTCTGGTTGATAGCTCTTTGGTAATGTCCGACCTAAAATAATAAATACTGCTATTACCAAAAAAATCCACCAGATTGATACACTATTGATTGCAAACCAGCTTATCAGTATTAAAAATAGCAAAATGTAAGCGACAAAATTATAAAAGCCATGACCACGCCAAACAGCAATCAATATGGTCAAGACAAGCATTATCCCGAGAAAAATTAGTTGAGCTGAATAATTACCATGACCGACTTGAGTTTTCCACCACATCAAAGGCAAGAATAATAAGATAACCCCTGCTAGATACTCGAATCCATCAAGAATCAACTGACCAAGACTAATGTCAGCTATAGCCTTGGACTCAGATTCTTGACTTGATTTCAACAATCTATTGTCTTTAGTATCATCCGAAGATTTCTTCTGAAGACTTAATGATGAGTGTTTATTAACGATCTTCGGGTATTGCTTGACTAGTTGGATTGGTTGATCTGTCTGGGCTACTATCTGACCGCGTCCAGCTGTTTTTTCTAAAAACCTAGCTAGATTTATTAATATCTTAGCCTCACGATTGATTGGATCCTTGCCAATCATCTTCCGAATATCACTAGCCAAGATCAGACGAATCCGAGAATCCATTGATTCTATTTGATTCTCAAGCTTTTGCTGTTTTTTGTATAGCACAAACATTACCAGCAAATAAGCTGGTATTACCAGAATTAAAAGGGCTTGGATAAATATTCCTATAGACATACTGATCTTGCCCCCTTAATCAATACTACTGCCATTTCAAAATTAAATAGATATGGCATAATTTTGTTTGTTTTTATTTTAACATAAGCAGGTTAATCTAACAAAAATAATGTAAAACTTGTCCCCAAGAATATTGGACTAGCTACCCTATTAGGGTACCAACAGATTCTCCAAGAATAGCTCTTTGAATTTTGTTTTTTCCTAGAAGATCTAGGACAATGATTGGCAAAACGTTATCCATGGCTAATGAGACTGCTGAATTATCCATGACTCTTATCTGATCATTAGTAATGGCTTCAAGATAATCAACAGTCGGTAAATGCTTAGCATCTGAATGGATCACTGGATCCTTATCATAGACTCCATCAACTTTGGTGGGTTTGATCACTAGATCACAGTTGAGCTCCAATGCAGCCGATACAGCCGCAGTATCCGTAGTCATAAATGGATTCCCCATCCCGCCAGCTACTATCACGATTCTACCCTTTTCAAGATGTCTTAAGGCTCGACGCCTGATATACGGCTCAGCAATACTATCAACCTCCAATCTTGAAAGCAGCCTAGTTGGCTGCCCATTAGCTTCCAATAGATCAGTCAAAGCAGCCCCATTGATAATAGTAGCTAGCATACCCATATAATCTCCAGTTGCTCGATCAATCCCCTTATTGGCAATAGCAGCACCTCGCATAATATTACCACCCCCAGTCACGATAATAATTTGCGCCCTAGTCTCTTTCTCAACCTCTACTAGCTGTTTGGCAACCTGATCGATAAAACCTGGATCTATACCATAACCCCGATTACCAGCCAACTGTTCTCCAGATATCTTGATTAGTACCCTTCTATACTTAGGCTGATTCATTATCTTAGATTATACCACTAATTATTTTCTTGTTTGAGCTTAGTAGCAAAATATTTTATTCCAAATGGTGCTATGAAGGTAGTTACGATTACCATGATCACAATAATAGAAAATACTTCATCATTGATCGCACCCAATGCTTTGCCGGTTGCAGCAAATATCAAGCCCACTTCCCCTCTAGGTACCATTGAGAAACCTACAAGTAATTTACTAGTATTACCCTTTTTGATCACCAACCCAGCAACCATCTTGCTAATTATAGCAAAGATACTAATCACAAATGCTATCAAATATATTCCCGGATCAAGCAATGATCCAAAGTCTATCTGCAACCCGGTATAAGCAAAGAATACAGGTACAAACACTAGTCCCAAATTGCCAATCAAATCCTCAACATGACCATGCTCTTGTTCGTGAACCAGTTGCTCAAGATGCTCTTTGTCCTGATCATCCAAAGTCTTGACTGACTTAAGCTTTCTAGCAATATGAGGGATCTGAAATCCCCTAAAGTGAACTGGATCCAGTAATAATCCAGCCGCGAATGCTCCGACTATTGGTGCAAGTCCGACTAGGCTAGCTAGATAAGCAAATATTAGAGCTATTGATATAGCTAGCGAAAGTTTCATCCCAACCCCATCGTGAATCTTACTAAACAATGTAGAAATTGGTTGAGCCAAGAATGAACCTATCAAGATTGAGCCTCCTAAGAACCCAAATGCTTTAATACTCAGCTCTGCTATTAGTCCAGGTGTCACCTCTCCACCAGAAGCCAATGCTGAAACAATCGATAGGACAATTAAGCCTAGGATATCATCTATCACCGCAGCACCCAATACTGTTTGGGCTTCCTGGCTCTTAGAAATACCAATTGCCTTAAATACTGAAGCCGTAATCCCCACGCTAGTTGCCACCATTGATGCACCCAAGAACAGATGTGCTGTCAGGGACTGGTCTCCAAAAAATATTGGTGCTAATACCCAAGTACCTAAAACAAATGGAGTCACTACTCCAACTATCGCTACAATAAAAGCAGTCAAACCCACCTTTTTCATCTCTGCAATGTTGGACTCTAGGCCTATCTGAAATAATAAGATCACAGCACCTAGCTCGGCTACAAAAGCAATCACTTCACTCCCCCTGATATCCCCAACAATTCCTAGTCCAAAGTATCCGAGAGCTGACAAAGCAATCCCAGTAGCCAATTCACCAATCACTGAGGCCTGTCCAACTTTTTCAACAATCTGTCCAATCTTAGCTACCAGCAAGATGAGTGCTAATAGCAAAAACCCTTTTGCCAAGTCACCGTGACCACTAGACTCTGCTGATTCACTTGCTATCACTAGACCCGGTGTCATCACTAGAAGAGCAAAACTGGCATACTTGTACCTTGATACTGTATTTATTATTTTTTTAATAAATCCCACTATTACCTCACTTTTTAAATTTTAACTAACATTAGTAGAATATACAGCTAGGGTTATTAAATTGCAAGCCAGAATGGTATAGCTTACTTTGAATTATCTAAAAGTCTTTATTACCCTTTGGGTTACTTGAGTATTACAAAATCAACTCCTTATAGTTTTCAGTTTATTTGGCCTTGATCTAATCCTATTACCACCTAAAGATTCTGTTACACTTTAAGATTATATTCCATATTTTCTATCATCCTCCGGCTGTCCGTAAGACAATACGGGCGATCCATTTCTACTGAGATTTAGATAGTCTTTTGATGTAAAATGCTAGATATCCATAAATCCCTGTGGGATTTATGGAATATGACGGATGATACCCCATATACTGCCAGGACAACAATTCTAGATCCATAATCTATCATCCAAAACAAACAGGTTTTATTTTGAACGGATATATATGTTATACTTAGATCATAAAGTAAAATAACTAACAAGGGGAAAAATGGAAAGATTAAGTCTCAAAGAAACATTGATAGATGGATTATCAATAGCTATCATTACTAGTTTTATCCTAAACTTGATCCGAATAGCTATTGAGTGGCTAATGACTTGGGAGTTTCAAGCCATCAATATCTTTACAGTATCTATCTGGTCAATTATTGCCAGTATTTCTGGAGCTTTACTGGTATTTGTCTTATCTAGACTTTTTATTCGCTATGTTTGGAGGTTTAATCTGATTTTCTTCTTGGCTTTTGTAATTGCAATTGCTACCTTATTATTCGGAGAATACTCCAGGGACTACAAAATCTTTCTAGCAATCATCCTGATAATCGGTACTTGGCTAATCCAAAGCCTCTTTACTCGACTATATCGACTAAATTAGGTTGTTGAGACAATAATCTCATGCCAATTTACAGTGGGCTATATCTCAATAATACCTAATAAAGGCTTAAATAAAATTTTCTTTTATCAGGATTGAATCTCTCAATCGCATAACGTAGCATCGTCCTCGGCATCCGTCCAGCATATTGATTGAGAAAAATCTCCAGCCTTTCTTGATCAAATTTACCTGACTCCCTCAACATCCAACCAACTGCTTTCTGGATTAAATCCTCAGGATGACTGATCAAGATCCTGGATAGTTCAAAAGTTGGTTCCAACTCCCGATGACGGATGAAGGCAAGTGTTGTGACAATTGCAATCCTGTTTTTCCAAAGATTCTCCCTAATTGGCTCTAGATTTGCGTAATGATAAAGTAGCTCAAGATCTTGCCTTCGCCAAAGATAATCCCCAAGTAACTTATAGCAACTATTATCCACGAGATCCCAATTGTTGACCTGGTCAATACGTAAAAGATAAAAATCAATATAATCCTGTTGTAGCTGATCACTGACTGATTTGGTATGGTATTTTTCTATCAAGATTAGTAGTCCAGTCATGCGATATTCATGGATTGGGCTATCAATCAATCGTCCTAGTTCTACAAGTCCCAACTCACGAAAGCGTTTTGCTAATTTGCGCTGAGATGGTACGCTGATCCCGATGAACTGATCATTCTCCGCATAGCCCCCTTTGTTTGTTTTAAAAAACGTCTTGCTCCTATCCGCCCTCTCTTTATCTGCTAGTAGATTCAAGTTTTTTATAATCTCTTGGTAATCTGTGCTAGTCATTGCAAATTTGGAGAAATTGATAATTATCTGTTAAAATTTAATTTACCAAGCCCAAGTAGCTCAGTGGTAGAGCGCATCCATGGTAAGGATGAGGTCACGAGTTCAATCCTCGTCTTGGGCTCCATCTAATGAATCTAGGATTCGATCTAGATCTTCTTGTGACTCATAGTTAATTACAACTCGACCCCTTTTGGCCGCAGTAGCTTTGACCTGGATCGCTAGACCAGTCTTGCTACTCAAAGATTTGACCCGATCAGTACTGAGTTTGATCTGACTAATAAAGTTTTTGCTGGATTTCTGTTCAGACTTGCTGGACTTGGTCTTTACTAACTTCTCAACATCTCTGACTGACAGTTTCTTATGTAAAATCTCAGCTAAAATATAGAGCTGATCCTTGGTCGAATCTAGACTTAATATAGCCCTAGCATGACCTTCTGAAATATGCCCCGACTGAACTGCATCTTGAATCTCTTCTGGAAGCCTCAACAACCTAACCATGTTGACTACAGTTGACTTAGCCTTGCCTAGTCTCTCAGCTATCTGTTGATAATTAAGATGATATTTATCAATCAGTCTCTGGACTGCCTTAGCATATTCAATAGCAGTTAGGTTTGACCTCTGAAGATTCTCTACAATTGCTAGCTCTAGCCTCTCCTCATCTTCCACCTTGCGGACTACGACAGGTACCTGGCCAAGTCCAGCTATCTTGGCAGCCTGCAATCTTCTTTCCCCGGCAATCAATTGGTAGGATTCTCCAGTATCTTGGACTATCAGCGGCTGGATTATTCCATGTTGTTTGATTGAAAGCGCCAATTCTTCAAGCTTATCTTGGTCGAATTTTCTTCTAGGTTGATCTGGATTGACCTTGATCCTTCCCAAATCAAGCTCCATTACTTCTTGGGTGTCAAATTGCTCAATATCAGTCTTGATTAATGCTGATAAACCTTGACCTAAACGATTCTTAGCCATACAACCTCTCTCTCACTTCTTTTGCTAATTTCTTATATAGTCTAGCACCTTTACTAAATCTATCATACTCAACAATCGGTTTAGCAAAACTTGGTGCTTCTGCCAATCGAACATTTCTCGGAATTATCGTCTTAAACATCTTGCCCTTTAGGTTGACTTCCAATTCGTGTTTGACCTGTTGACTCAGGCTCAAACGTGAATCATACATGGTCAAAACGACTCCCAGAAGACTCAGTGAATGATTCAAGCCCTTCTTGACCTGACTAACAGTATCTAGGAGTTGACTCAGGCCTTCCAGGGCAAAAAATTCTGCCTGAACTGGTATCAATATAT
>JAGOAT010000027.1 GCA_017983775.1 Candidatus Saccharibacteria bacterium
CGTACCAAAGCTTACCACGAGGATCATCAAACCCTCTTTTTTTGCCCGCTACAGACCAAGACTGGCAGGGCACACCACCAACAATTAGATCGACCTCTGGTAATTCTTTGATTTCTGTAACATCCCCTAGGTTGTAATCTTCGGGATCGTTAAAGTTTGCTAAGTATGTCTCAATCGCTTTCTTGTCTATCTCAGAGAATCCGACACTTTCCCCACCAATAGCATCTAAGCCAATCCGAAACCCTCCAATTCCTGAAAACAAATCAACATAGCTGAAACTCATACTATCCTCCAATTCATATAAGCTTATGTTAAATCAGATAATAAAAAAAATCAAGGCCCCCTTGTATCTTAAAAAGATGATCCTACAGATATAATTAATGTAGACAACAGTGTATTTGTAATATTAGGATACCTCGTGCAAGGCTCGTACAAAGAGCAGGGTGCATTTGTTGAGGGGTATTAGGAATCAATTTGTAATCAGGAACAGAACTCTAGAAAATAACTAATCTTCTAAGCTTGTTATTATTCCAGCACTGACTGCCTAGCCAGAATTAACGACCCTAACAGATGAAGGAACACCATGCATACCGCTTCTAGCGATTATCTCCATCGTGTTAGCTCTTTTAGGCTTCAAGACATCTGTTCTTGTGGAGACTAATGGATAATCCTTATTTCCGCAATGTTGACCGTAGGTAATAGAAACTGCTTCTTCACGAAGTGGTGGCTTTGAAGTATCTCTGCCTTCCGTAGGCCCTTCCGCGGACATCCACTCTTCGTATGCATTGCAAGCTTTTCCCTTGTATCCAACACAGGCCTCTCCAATACATTCAATATATTGTTTAGCTGGCAGATGTGGATCATTCTCGGGAAGCTCTTCATCAACGGGCTTCATATAAAGCACCTTAGGTGTTGTGTGCATTTTAGGTTCTGGGGCTACGCCTTCTAAAGCCTTCTGATCTCGAGCAATACGACGTAAAAAGTGAAATCTTTCAACTGGCCCAAGGTCAACGAATGGCTCAGTAACCCTTTCCCCGATGCCTACCACCATAGGCATACCTTCAAGATATCTCTGCTTGTAGGCGCGCTCAGTAATCTGAGCTAAATGGGCAAAAGTATTTGCCAACTCATCGTTACCGAGTGCCGCTCGTTTAGCCCAAGTTTCTTGTTGATGCGTTGGCTTGCCTATTACCAAGATCCCTTCAACTAAAAAGGCACGAATCATTCCCATATATGCTAGATACATGGCTTCAGTGCGTTGTTTTGCTGTTTCTGCAATCAGAATATTCTCACTCATACCAACTATTCTATGCTTCATATCATAAGGGTGTCAAGCAGTCGCGGTATGTACGTGGTGGCCATGGAACGCGGTCTACGTCTCATGAGTTTCGCACCCTCAATACTGCTTATAGCCGACGCAAAAATCAATCATACACAATATTAAAAGCGCTGCGGTAAAAGTTCTGACCATCTAAAATCTTTCACCCTGTGTGTATTTATCGTGGCCTGATGACAAGCCTCCATGTCTCCAACATAAAAACTCCATATTTGTTTGCGAGACACCGCTGCGTAAGTAGAGTCTATTATCTGTCCGACCCCTTATCACCGTATTCCTGTGTTATGTTTCGGTCTCTTAGGGTTAGTTCAATTTTTGTCAGCACTTTCGCCGGATCCAGGTCTTTATGGTCACTAGATAACTGTAGTTTTTCTGGTTTGATGAAGATTTGTGATTTTTCTTTTTGACCTTTATACCCAACGTACAGCACAACAACTGTACAATCATCTTTGTCGGTCTTTACGTCAGCTTTAATTGAATAGTTCGTGCTGGTTGGTAAAGCATCAAACCTTTTGATTTCAGGCACGTAAAAATCGTCCAGACGAACGAGCTTCGCGTCTTTGTACAAGTCCTTATCGTATAGAGCAAGAGCCTTCTTTTTTAAATTATCCAACGTTTCGTTTGAGCAGCAGACGGGACTATAATCTTTGTCTTTTTGGCAAACCGGACATTCTAATTTGTATCCTACCGTTTTATGCTTAGGGGGACCAATATCTGTAAGTCTAATAAGGTGCTCGGGGCAGATAAACTCTACCGCACGCTCGTCTTCGTTATCCTCCCAGGACCCAAGCATGGGATCAATCACCTCAAAAAGTAGATTGTCATTATATTGATAGATCCTCTTATCACTAGTCATATTTTTACCTACAACCTTCCTCTATAAACTCTGAAAGCTTACCTAGCCATGTTTTTCTGGCTTCTTGCTCGGGTTGTGGCAATATTTCACTCATAGAGTTTACTCCAGCACCTCATCCTTGAAGGAATTATCGGGAGATACATTAAATTCCAGCAGAGTCATCTCGCCTGAATAACTATACTCGTCACCTGGCTGGATAACATAGAGATCGCCCTTAGCAACAATGTGAACCACATTATTTACAGAGAATACACCCTGTCCATCAGCCACATAATACGACCGTACATTACCCTCTAGTATTCGTTTTCTGGGGTGTTCGCCATGAACATTAACTTGAAGAGCGGTAAATCCCATTTGTGCTGAATTGGGCACATAAATGTCACCGGAAAAGGCAGCCTGCTCGAAATGTTGTGTCTTAGCCAATGAAATGGCCTTGGGTACCGTGCCGGTCATTGCCTCAAAAATGAGTTTAGTGGCAATCTTGTCAACTGAGCGAAAACCAGCCCGCTCAAAAAATGGGCAACTCGCAACATTATCAGATTCAACTTCAGCATAAACACACTGATACCGTTGTCTGGTGAAAACGGTAAGGACTTTAGTTGCCAGTATGGCAAGTCGTGGCTGGTGTGGCGGCCATCCAACCAGTAGTCAATCTCGGCTTCATATTCATCCGGCATTAGATTAATACTGCCGATAAAGCTATCACCGTCCCAGATGCCTAATCTTAGTTTATCTGGCTTACTTGGTTCAACGATTGAAGCTTCAACCGACCTCATATCAGGGTATTTATTAGCTTTTACATCTCCAAGCTGCGCTAAATATTCTCTGTTATTATCAACAGCATCATAGTATAGTCGCGCATCCTCAAATAATAGTTGTCCAATAACAACCGTTTCTTTCTCTGTTGATAGTGTTATTACAGTCTCACTCATATGACATATTGTACTATAATACTAGTGTTCGTAAAGTACCCACGTAATCATCCCCACCTTTGCAACATAAATGGTAGGCGTCCTAAACTGTAGTTACTATTAAATAATTACGAAAGGAGCCTACCATGGCTTATTCTAACAACCCTAACCTACCTAAAGCTAGAGCAGTTGCTATGCAATTACTCATCAAAGAACAACTACCCTTGTTGATATAAAGGCCTCCATTCAATAAACAGTTGTCCCAACACCCTTAATACTTGTCCTGTCTTGGTTTGAATATTGACTGATTATCTTATTTGCTTTTTGATTTAATAACAAATCATCTATTAGAGCCGAATCACAGAAACCTGTCTTTGGAGTTTGGTTCTAAATTTTGGCTGGGGCGGAAGGATTCGAACCTTCGATCTTCGAGACCAAAACCCGCTGCCTTACCACTTGGCCACGCCCCATCACTCTCATCCTCCGAATCACAACACAAATGAGAACTACTTAAGTCTAGCAAAAAACCCTGGTAGTATCAAGGTTATTGATACCCTTTGGCCTGTTTTTCAAACAGCTCAAAGTAAGCTCCTCTCTGAGACATCAATTCCTGATGACTCCCCTGCTCAATTACCCTACCTTGATCGATAAACAAAATCTTATCTGCTCTTCTAGCTGTACTCAGTCGATGGCTAACAATCAAGATTGATTGATGCCCCTTATCTGCAAAAATCGTCTCGATAATCCCCTCTTCTGCCCTAGCATCAACCGCAGCAGTAGGTTCATCGAGGATTAAGAACTTTGATCTTCTCAGGAGTGCCCTGGCCAGCCCCAACCTCTGCTTCTGTCCTCCAGATAAATTGATACCACCCTCAACATTGACCCAAAGTCGACTATCTAGCCCATTTGGCAAAGACCTGACAAAATTACCCAACCGTACCGTATCAAGTATATGCCAAAGCTGACTATCCTTGATCGACTCCAAATTGCCAATCAAGAGATTTTGACGAATACTCAAAGCATCAAAAATCAGATAATCCTGCATCATTACAGTAAAATTCTCAAGGTACTGCTCCTGACTATAATTCTCAAGGCTAACTCCATTGACCCTGATCTCCCCGCCCGTAGGAGTATAAAACCCTAAAAGCAACTTAATGATGCTTGTCTTACCTGCCCCATTCTCCCCGACTAATGCCAACTTTTGACCTGGCTTGATCTCAAAATTGAGACCTTGCAAGCTAAATTGCCCCTCTAGATCTGACTGATTGGGATAATGAAAGTCAAGCCGAGTAAACTCTATCCCCAAGTCTTGGTTATGACCAATCTCAGATCGAACTTCTGACTTATTAACATAAGCCAGTTCTTTCAATCTCTCAATATCTACAACATAGCTAAGACTTTCTGCGGTATTTTTGATACTTCCAGCCATACCACCGGTCGAACTGACTAGATTGCTAATCAAACCTCTAGCCAAAATGATCTGACTCAGACCAATGCCCCCTGAAACTGCCCTAAAGACTAGCCAGAGATCAGCCAAAAACTGTACCATTAGCTGAGAACTTTCAGCAATAATTTCACCCGATATCTCCTTTTTGGCAACCGACTGACTAGATTGATTAATCCTATCTGAATGCCTTTGATAAATCCCTAATAATTCCTTAACTCCTCCCAGGGTCTTAATATCCAGAACATGGTTTGGCATTGTTAAGAAATACCCAAGACTATCCTTGATACGATAATCTGCATAGATATTGTCAAAATTCTTGCGTCTCAAAGTCACTGCTCTAAACTGAACCCAAATGAGAGGAATTACTATTAAAACCGCAGCTAGTCCAATCACTACTGAAAAATAGAGCAAAGCAACAAAAGTGGATATATAAGTGATCAGCTTTGTAAAAATTGAAAGTAGGGAGTAAATCAGATTGGATATCATTTGTGAATTCTGATTGATCCTGACTAATATTGGCTGTATCTCAGGGTCTTCGAGTGTAGCTATATTAATCTGATACATACTCTTGACTATGATTCTCTGGACTACTATGTCAATCATATTATCTACCTTGATCTGCATGAAAGACAATCCTTGAGAGAGTAAATCTGTAATGATTCGATAAGTTAGCCAAGCTATCAACCAACTAATCACTCCAGAGCTATCAGCTTGATCCGATACCAGGCTTGCAAATTGGGTAATAATCTTGGCTACTATATAGGCTTCCCCGAGTGGCCTCAAGCCTTCTAGGACTTTACCAGCAACCAGGCAGGTCATCATGAGACGATTGACACTAAACTGTTCAGACAAGATAGCCTTGACTCCTCGGTAATACAATTTGAGATCTGATTTGCCCATACAGCTATTATATATCAACCTCAACCTTTTTGATTTTGTTATAATCCTAATGTATGACAAACGATGATACTGATCTGGCCAATATCTTCCAGCCTGACCTAACCCCTCAGCAAATGCTTGAGCTAGGAATATTTGGCGGAGCCTATTTCCCGACCATACCTTCCGATTTGCCTCCAGGGTGGTTTGTCCATGCAAAGATTAGTCCGGCTGGCAAACCAATCCCCAGCCTCAATTACTATGGAGTCATAGCATCCCAATCACGCGCTATCTGGGAACAAAAGGGCTGGATCAATCCAATCGATCCCCTTGGTTGGTTTCAATGGTATTGTAGATATTATCTAGGTCGAAGACTAGAAATAGAAGACACTAGACAGATCAAACGCTGGCTAGCAATCAAGCGTCACAAGAGCCAGATCATCTCTAATTGCATACCCGAAGATCAAGCCTGTAGGCCTAAGCAAAGACAAGCACTATTGCAATGGGCTTATGATCCAAGACGATTCTGAGTCATAACTATATCCGCCAATGATGGTAGTAAAGTATTGTCATCCTCCGAAACCCGAAGGGTTTACAGGGGATCCACCTCTGCTGACACTTGGATAGTCATTTAATGCAAATTACTGGATATCCCATAAATCCCTGCCAGATTTTGGAATATGACGGGATGGAGGGCTGGATTTTAAGAGATGACGGGGTAGGGGCTGGGTTTTGAACAATGACGATATTGGGGTTGCAGATATTTGAGTTCATGACAAGAAAAGGGAAGACTAATATAGAGAGAATGTATTCTAGCTAGTACGTCTACGAAATAATCTAGCCGAAATTGGTACTGCTACTACCAAGCAAACCAAACACCAAATAATCGCCTTGGTATAATAATCTCCCGGATCTTGACCAAGAATCAGTGCTCGGACTGCTTCAACCACCTGAGTAATTGGTTGGTTCTCAGCAAATGCCCTGAGATACCGACCCATACCTGCTGTAGGAGTGAATGCACTTGAAGCAAAAGTCAAAGGAAAGATTATCACAAATGTTAGCCACTGTACGGCCTCTACACTCTTGGAGATTACACCGACTATAGACGCCAACCAAGAAAATGCCAGAGTAAAAATGATCAAAAGTAAAGCAATCTGTAGCCAACCAACCAAGTCTGTCTCCGGCCGAAAACCAATTGCAAACCCAGCTACGATCATCACAGTTGTCGAAATCGCATTACGTAAGAGATCTGCCACCACATGCCCACTCAAAACTGCAATGTTTGACATCGGTAGTGACCGAAATCTATCCATAATCCCCTTGCTCATATCATTGGAGACTGCAATTGCTGTAGTAGTAGAACCAAAAGCTACCGTCTGGACAACAATACCAGCCATCAAATAATTGATATAACTAATACCTTCTGGCAAGGCTTTCTCAATCGATCCACCAAACACCGAAGCAAATAATACCAAAAACATAATTGGCTGGAAAAATGCACCCAAGAGCTGATCGGTATTACGCAAGATATGCATAGTACTACGCCAGATCATTACCTGGATATCGACTAATGTTGCCTTGAAATTATTCATTGATCTCTTCTCCATTGGTAAGCAATAAGAATACATCATCTAATGTAGGTCTATGGATTTCAATCCCAGCTGGACTAATGCGAGCATACTCGAGCAAATCTAGGATTGGCTTGAGGTCACTACCATCCCCCTTAATTGATATCCCGACAGTCAATTTATCTTGATCTTGACTCGGATTATATTTTTCAAGAACACTGATCACCAACTCAAAGTCCTCGCTATTTTTGAGTCTAATCTCTAGTCTGTCTTGACCGACTTTTGCCTTAAGCTGCTCAGGCGTACCATGGGCAATCACCTTCCCTCCACCGATCACGATAATTTGGTCTGCGAGCTGATCTGCTTCCTCAAGATATTGAGTAGTCAGCAAGATTGTTGTACCAGAATCTAGAAGTGATCTAATCATCTGCCACATCGTTTGGCGAGATCGAGGATCCAGCCCAGTCGTCGGTTCATCAAGAAAGATAATTGGTGGGCTAGCAATCAAGCTGATTGCTAGATCCAACCTTCTTCTCATCCCACCTGAATAATCTTTGACCTTACGTTTTGCAGCATCTACTAGATCAAAATCTACCAGCAACTGTTCTGCTCTCTGCTTGGACTGCTCCTTATTGAGCTGATAAAGCCTCCCCATCATTATCAAATTCTCGCTTCCGGTCAAAAGCTCATCTACAGCTGCTGATTGGCCTGTCAGACCTATTACTCTGCGTATTTGTTCTGGGTGTCTTAACAGATCAATGCCAGCAATTGTCACCTCTCCTTGATCTGGATTAAGTAAAGTAGAAAGAATCTTGACCGTAGTAGTCTTGCCCGCTCCATTTGGTCCGAGTAACGCTAACATTGTCCCCTTATTGACCTCAAAATCTATCCCCTTCAATACTTGATTGTCCCCATAAGATTTAGTCAAATCTCGTACTTTGATAATTTCTTGCATAAGACTATTCTAGCACAAATATCAAACTAGCTAGCTATAGATGGGTGAAGAAATCCATCACTACCTATTTGACCAGATGGTAGTAACTTAGACCTAGTCTCTTGATCATTGGTAAGTGATAATAAGTAGCCAGCATACCTTAATACATAATCCCCCCAATGCCAAAGAACCCTATCTATCGGAGTATAAGGACTAGGTTCTGTTAGTCTATAATTTCCTTGCGTCAATACTTTGCCACTTGAACATCTATCCAGAGCTCCGAGCTCTTCTAGCAAGAAATAATACTGTTGACTAACAATAGTAGAAGATCTTGCTACCGGACATCCAACACTTTTTGTATGATCAATCTTTGATATAAAAAATTTTCTGCCTGCATTAGTTAGCTTAATATACTGCCTAATTGCATCCACCCCTTCAATGGAATCGTCAGTATCATTCTTCAATTCAAGAAAATAATCCTGGATATCTTCTATTTTCTTATAATCCTGAATGCTCTTGTCTGCCAAACTTCCAAAAAGTGACCTATTTTTCCCTACTACTCTATCAATCTTCATCTGATTCACAATTGGTCCCAAAAGAGTAGGCCCTGTCAAGGCCATTTGATTGACGATATCACCAAACCAACCTGTTTGAAACATCATTCCATAATCCATCAAACTTAAAGGGCTTTGATTAAATCTCTTGTATCTTAAGAAATAAGAAATTTCAATCCCTAATGCTCCAGCAAAAGCTCCTGTAAATTCCCTATCTGCAAATCCAAACATTTCTAATTGGTTAGCCCCCTTGTCATCTGCTATTCCCAGTCTACGTGCCTCACGGACTGCTCGGTGTTGAGTTCTGTATGATATTGATCTCACAACTTTTGTATGAGCTGCCAGTAGTAAGGGGTCGGTTATGGCTTGCTTTGGGAATGAAAGATTGTCTATTTGTTCTACAAGACTACCAACGTGAAAACCATATGTCCATAAAGCTGGCCCACTCAAAAATTTTTTTCTTTCAGTAGCTTTTGACTCAGGAGACTTCATAATACCTGTATTATACAATAATATATATCAAATCTATAGTCCTGGAATAATCTGCTATAATTACAATGGTACACTATGAAATTTACTATGAAAAATCTTATACTTAATCGAGCTCTAAATTGATTATCATGGTAATACTACAATCTTTGCTGATCTCAATGGCTATCCAGCTAGGTTTCTTTGTATTTGCCTCCAAATACAAAACCGACAAGTTGACAGACCTTTCATATGGACTAAGCTTCATTGCACTTGCTTTTTATAGCCTGATCAACAGTGATCAGATTTCAAACTACCAAGTAATACTCATGTCAATGATAGCTATCTGGGGAATTCGTATATCAGGCTATCTACTTATCAGGATTATTAAAACCGGCAAAGATGCTAGATTCGATGGAATCAGGGAAAACTTCTGGAAGTTTGCAAGATTTTGGCTACTCCAGGGCTTCAGTGTTTGGGTGATCAGTTTGCCAGCAACTTATTTATTAAGCCTAGACCAACCCACCAATTTCAACATTTATGCAATCATAGGTATTATAATCTGGATCAAGGGAATATCATTAGAGACCATTGCTGATCTTCAGTTATATAGATTTAGATTTAAACTCAAGCCTAAACCTCAACCCTGGATTGATTCTGGGGTTTGGCACTACTCTCGTCATCCCAACTATTTTGGAGAAATTTCACTATGGTGGGGTATATTTGTCTACGGACTAAGCTACTACGCTGACGCTTATTGGCTGACTGCACTAGGGCCAATATTTATTACCCTACTAATAACCATGGTTAGTGGCATACCAATCCTCGAAAAATCAGCCAACAAGCAATGGGGAGAGGATCAAAAATATCAAGAGTACAAAAATAAAACCCCAATACTAGTGCCAAACTTTTTTAAAAAATCCTAGCTTCTTGAACGTTCGCGAATTAGTAACATTGTAATCAGCTCAAGAATCTCTACTGACAAATCTCCCGATGATCCAGTCAAACTCAAGTGAAACTCAGCTTCAAACAATCCTGGCTGCTTGACAATCTCCGCTACCTCTTGACCATCTGGAGTAGACAACCCATAACGTACATGGAAGATGTAGCCATTGATCAAGCCAATAAATGGTATCTCACCCAATAAGGAATCCATTACCTTTGCCCAAGGATTTTTCTCATGAATTTTATAGACTAGCTGGCCATTCTTGTCCAATATCTCATAATTTGCCTTCCAGATTGATGCCCGACCATTACGCTTTAATTTACAAAGTGGTTCTCCCTGTGCTCCCGTGAGACTATAGCTCAAATTATAATCAATGATCTTATCAGCATTGATTATACCTATTATCTGATCCTTGTTGGTATCTTGA
The DNA here is from genome assembly GCA_017983775.1 of Candidatus Saccharibacteria bacterium. Taxonomy (NCBI): domain Bacteria; phylum Candidatus Saccharimonadota; species Candidatus Saccharimonadota bacterium. The sequence continues at coordinate 10,324 of JAGOAT010000027.1, forward strand.
TAAAAAGTAACCTTTTCTTTGACCTTGAAAAATTTTTGTTGTGCATAAGCAACGATTTGATTTTGACTACCAAAAATAGTCACCTTGCCTGTCAAGGCAATCTTCTTAAATACTATTCTATACATTATTTGATCCTCCTATTGTAGAAACTTATATTTATTCACTAATCTCAGCCTTGACCATGCTCTACCAAATCCCAAAGCTTGGGTACTATTGACTTGCGCTAGTCCAATAAATAGCAAGGTATAGACCAGATGCTCATCCATAAATGGATTATTAGCTGGTGGATAAAGTGCAAGATAGATCATGCCCATCATGATCACCCCAGAGAGTGTAGCAATCCGCATACCAATGCCCAAAATCATCGCAACACCTATCCCAGCTAGACCGATCATAAATACCCAATCCCAAAGTCTATCGCCAGCCATTGACTGTAAAGTTTGCTCGATTGGGCTACCGACAGACGCTGTCCTCAAAAACCCAGTAGTTGGAGAGCCGCCCTTGACCCAAGCTTGTTCACAAAACTGGACGACAACTCCTACTTGATCTCGACATGTTGTATATCCTAGACCAAATAACTTATCCAGAAATGACCAGAAAAAAATAAATCCCAGTCCAATCCTGCACAAACCCCAGACCAAATCTATTCGTCTTTGACTCATTTTTTACCTCCCAGACTACTATATCCACTACCTGCTTCCCAGCTCCTAATTGCTTTGCGGTATGGCTCAAAAGACATAAAGATATCTAAATCAGCAAGCCTTCTAAGAGTCCAGGCAATCTTACCCCTTAATACAATTCTACCCCATTGCAATACTGCATAATTCCTACCAGCAGGAATCAGATAGACTGGACGCCTGGGAACATAGAGCTTGCGATGTTTGCCTTTGGACTGCCTAATCAGATTACCAGCTAAAAACTTAGCATCAAACAGGGCAGTCTGGGCCATACCAGAGTACTGAGTATCAGCACTATCTCCGATCACATAAATATCTTGATGAGCCCTCAAGTATTCATCTACCTGAACCCTTCCATTTCTAGCAAGCGTAAAGATATCTGGGTATTGAGAAAATATTGGGTTATTGGTTGACCCTGCTGTCCAGACTACAGTCTTGGTCCTGATTGATTCTCCAGTATTCAATCTCAACTTACCTCCCTTGATAGCTTGGACTTGGGTCTTTAGTCTCAAATTGACGCCTAGCTCCTCTAGTCTCCA
>JAGOAT010000028.1 GCA_017983775.1 Candidatus Saccharibacteria bacterium
GTCCCGCGATGCCAAATCTCATTCCCCCCAGAAAAACAGCTGGCAGGCGCTGCGCGCCGCCAGAGAAAAAACCGCCCCAGAGGGCGGCAATTTCCGTTCTTTTCCCAAAATGGTGCGGATGAGAGGATTTGAACCTCCACGGAGTTTTGATCCTCCACTAGGACCTGAACCTAGCGTGTCTACCGATTTCACCACATCCGCAATGGTTTATTGTACTGAGTAAGTCTATTTTATCATACTAAAACAAAAGCCAAATTATCAATTGGATCTAGAGTCCAAGTATTTTACTATCAACTAGTCCGTTCTTGTCGACTACTATCAGTCGGATAGTAGTTGGATCTTGGTCGCCAGTCAAATTGAGGATATTACCCTCCAGCCAATCCAGACTTTGATTGACTTGCCAATAATACCTATCTATCCCCTGATCATCAATCGAGGCTGAAGCATCATAAAGCTGATTACTCTCTTTTTCAAGGATTGCTACTGGTGCAAGCTTGCTCTTGCCCAGATAACTGTAGATGATCGGTTGAGTATTCTCGATAGGTAACTGAGTAATATCCACTAGACTGGCCTCCTCTGGAGTATAGCCAAGACCCCTGTAGGTCGTAGGACTACTAAAGGCTTTCTTCTTAATATATCCATCCTCTTTGACCAAGGTGTAGTATTCTTGATTGTCGGTTCTAAATAGACTACCTAGCCTTGGTTCCATATCATTGCCTCTGGGTAATCTGAGGTCTAATTCGGAGGCAGGCAGAATACTATCCGATTCCGCCAGGTAACTATCGAGAATAAATTGATCGGCAAATCTCCGAAGCTGTCGATTTTCGATCAAAAAAGTAGCTTCAGAGCTCTTGATCAAACTTCCTTCCGGATGAAGACCAGATAATTGATAGGGGTCTCCAGTGGCTTCTGGAAGTTTATCAGGTGTCACTTGTTGTATCCGATCAATTTGATAGCCCAATCCACTCAGTAGCTCTATACTGACCGGACGTTTGACTACTATTTGTTTGCCCTCAATCAAATAATATTGATCCTGGGATAAGAGAATAGTACCTTCCCTGTAGGAGATGTCGATACCCCTGCTAAGTCTAAGGTCAGCCTTGGTCGCTAGCTTAAGATTGTCGGGATTAAGTCCATAGCTGGCCAATGCTTGATCAATTAATAAGAGATGCTTTTTGTTGTCTATCCCTATCTGATAGATTTCCTTAGTACTTGGGTCAAAGACAAAGGTATTGGGAAGGTGCTTGACTTCGAGAGTTGTATGATAATTGGTGATCGTTTTAATCAGTGTAGTGATTGTGATCAGCGTTAGGAAAGTAACTATCAGCCATCGAAGTTTATTTTTCATATCTATATCTTATAGTAATTTTGGTGCAAAATCATCACTGCCAATAGCTCGGAGAAATAATGTTTATAGTTCGATACAAGTTATAGGGGGGTATGGAGGATAGGAGTAGTACACAAGATCGAAAGACCTTGGACAGATTTTATACCATTAGGGAGGCAGGATTTATGATAATGAGTTAGATTAGTTTGAGGGAATCCCCAAAAGGGGTTATTCTTTTCGTTTTGAATCTAAACTAACAATTTCAGTTGTACTGGATTCATAGAATTTGGCATCAACTTCTTCTGGGGATAGTAGATAATTTAATAGATCATTTGAATATTGTCTGTTTGGCTTATTTAAATGACTAGATATAGAACCAAGCGTTATCCCAGCTATTAAAGATTTCATATTATCGAATATTGTAGCTCTTGTAAATGCAGTTGCGATATAACCAACCACAATGTCAGATATATGAGTATTAAGAAAGCTACGTATTCTCATTCTTTTGTTGGCTAATACATCATGATTGGTCTTGGGATACATGTGATTTTGGGAATAATGAACTAGCTCATGCGTAAGTGTATTATTGATTATTTCTTCTGGGGTGTGATGAGGATTATCCTTAGAATCGGAGCTAGACAAAATTGATCCCAAATAAATTGTAATTACGGGGTTTCCATCTGGCTGGAAGTTTGGTTCAAATAAACCTTGCAAGTATGCATCATATGGACGCTGGACAGCATCAGAACTAAAGTGGATTAGTAAACCCTCTAGATTTCCTGGTTTCGAGGGATGGGGTAATCTTTCATAGTAGGCAAGCAGTTGCTCATAGGCTATATCTAGCTTTGTCAGATCCAGATTATGCTCATCGAATAGCTCTTTAATTTTACGATCAAAAGTGATAGTTGGTGCAAAATCTGGTATTTTACTTGCTTCAGCTTCTGGATTACTCATAAAGGTGTACTATAGCATATATATCCTTATGTGTAAATATAATTGTAATCATCCACTACCTTTGCAACATAAATGGTAGGCGTCCTAAACTGTCCCCTTCCCCATATAAACAACAACAAGTCTATTCAAGACTGGTTAGATTTCTACAACCAAACTAGACCTCATCAAGCTCTAGGATACTTCTCCCCCAATGATAAGGCAAAAGAAGATAACCAACCAATACTCAAACCAAGACAAAATAAGTGTTAGAGGTGTTAGAATAGCTGTTCATTGAATGGAGGGCTTTACACACCTATTTCTTTACCAGAAGGAACTGGACACTTCAAATTACATTTTTACGTGGTGGTAAATAGATAATTGCTTCTGTATTTAATATTGACTAAAATTCACTTTTATATTATAATATTGTGATGTTGGAGTCTGATAATATAGGAAAAACATCAGAGTTAGGTCCTGCTGGAATACAGCGAGATAATAACTTCGATGGTGTAGAGATGCGTTCGGCTTTGAGGGCGTTTTTTATAACGTATTTATTATTTCATGGAGTGTCATCTGATATTCTGAACTTAAATTTAAAAACTCCAAACCTATTATCAGCTGCTTTAGTAGGGGTTGCAACAACGTTGAGCACGGTTATTAGTGAAAAAAGAAAAAGAAGAAAAACGAGAGATGCATATTTCAATCAGCCATATTTGGATAAGCAGTCCCGTCAGGTGGATGGTATTGGGCTAGTAGAGATCTTTACTACCGATAATTCAGATGATGTGGAGACTCGATACTTATATATTCAGCCCACAGTAAGTGCTGTTGTTAATTCAGAGTTTATGCAAGCGGTTATTCAAATCGCCCATGAGACGAACGCGGATTATGTGACTATCAACCTAACTAATCAACCAGATAGTGACCCAAATATTGTTACGCATAATATGACTTCTTACATGAAGAATTTGGGTTTTCCCACACTTCATGAGTACGGGGAAAAACAGTTACTAGTTACTTACCATATAGATGAATTACCGAATGATATTGAACACCATACAGAGGAAGGGGAATTTAGTGAATTATTAAGGCTTCTTGCTTCACATGTAGGAGATAACAATTTATTACATACATTACGTACAATAGATATCAATAATTCACTCAGTCGACAGGCAGCTATCAGGGAAATAGAATCTTATATGAATAAAATCGTTTCCACAGAAGAAATTGATTATCAGAAAGTTGGTTATAGGGGGGATGAAGAATTATATATTATTATGAATCCGGGGGATACTGTGCTAAGTAGCACAGATTCTGAGACTAAAATTAAAAGAGCCGGATGGATTAGGCCAAAAATTGATTTAGTGGAAGAAAAAGCTAAGTTTTTCGACAGGCATGGCGGATTAATACGTGAAATTACATTACTTGAAGCGCTTCAACTAGATAAAATTGTCTCGGGTGATACTTTTCCTGATTATGATAGACTCAATAATACTCAGCAAAGAAATGCATTATTATATCAGTTAGCTCTTAAACTGGTGAGGTATCAGAGTGATAGATCTCAAGAGAATGTCTTGCCTAGTAAGCCGAAAAATAATACCAAGAGCTTAGCTCGTAGTATGCTCGATGCTATAACGTTATCTGGTGGTGATCCGGATACTACTTTATACTCAAGAATATCTAATTTGAGACTTTGCAGGGTAGCTTTAGCGGGATTAATGGGCTCTATGTTAGGGGGTTCTGCATCATTGGCCTTAGGTGCTGCAAGAGACACAGTACCCGTTGATTCGGATAACCCAGCTGTTACTACCTATGATCAGGTCTATGGTCTTTTTAGGGGGGTGGAGGAGCCATCATATAAAGTAGTTAAGGGTCTTGTTGATAAGGTAATGGGTCAACCATCAAATACCAGTAATGATGTACAAAGCGTACATCAAGAGTTGGGTAAGATAAATCTTGGGAATGTTAATCCTAAAATACCGAATACGATTGTGGCAAACCTTAGAGTAACTGGAAAAGCCTCCTCGGAAGGATACTGGTCTAACTCGGTGTTAACTGGTGATGATATATTAGGTACAGAATTTAGTCATCAATCACGTCAAAAAGGTTCTTATGATAATACCTATATACCACGGGTGCCAAGCGATTCAACGGATTCATATATTGAGGTAACCCTAAAACGTAATCCTAATATTATGTTCGCAGATAATCTATCCAATCTTCAGGGAAGATTAACATATTTACCTGTACCGATCCTAGAAGGTTATTCTATTATTGCTGCACATGATAAGTCCAGCCCAGATTATCAATTCGGTATTGCGAAGCTGTCCAACGGGCAGGCTGTATTGGCATTACCGGAAGACAGTTCTTATGAGCCAAAAGATCTTGTCTATTACTTAATACCTCAAGCGACTAAAAGTCTAAACAATGAGGATCAGATAAGATATTGGTCAGAAGATTACTCAGAATTATTCGAAAGCTTTAGTAATAAAATGTTATTTCAAACAGTTTTGGATTTATGGCAAGAGTACCGCCCTGAGGTATTTCAGGGTAAGACAGATTATGAAGTTATGCAATTAATGGTAGATTGGGTGCAGAGTGGCGAATACGATTTGCAGCCACTTACCTCTGATACGAGCAATCAAAAATTGACTCCAGAGAAGATTGTTAGGGCGACAATTGATCTCCATAGATCTCTATGTAACACTGCTGCAGCTACCATGTTTTATAGCACTATAGGTATGACAGATCCAGGTTCTCGACTAGCTCTTGTGACTGGCTTCTATAATAGACCTGAATCAGGTGCTAGTGATTCAAGTCTACTTTCTAGCAGAGAAGCACATGCCTGGAATACTACCAGGGGGGGAGAAATAGTAGATTCTACACCATTCAACACCGCTGGCAGATATGATACATATTTTTCTGAAACACGTTTAGGCGATAAGGGTAATAAATTGTTCGATAGAGATAATATAGAAAAATTATTAGCATTGAGTCTAATATTTTTTGGCATGAAGAAAATGGGTCCTGCTGTTAGGTATTCTGGTGATCAATATAATCGTATTTGGCGTACTTTATTAAAGAATAAAGTTTATGAGATATATACAAAATTGACTTTTACTGCGTTTAGTGATCCAAATTCAGAAAAAAGTTGGCAGGATTATGTCGATGTCAATCAAAAGAATATATCAATAGAGACTATCGAACAATTTATTCTAAACCTAGTGCAAGAACCCGATCTTATGGATGCACTAAGTGGTACAGAAAGAAAGAGAGTTCGGCAATACTCCCGAACTCTCTCAGGAGTTTGAGAGATGCCCGCCGCTTTGGTGTTGCCAGAGGCTAGCGTAGATACCTTTTTGATTAATTAACTGTTGGTGAGTGCCTACTTCGACAATTTCCCCTTTGTCCATTACGATAATCCGGTTCATTTGCTGAATAGTACTTAGTCTGTGAGCTATCACAATCGCAGTCTTATCTCCCATCAGATTCCAGAGAGCTTTTTGGATATACTGTTCACTCTTGCTATCTAAGGCACTTGTAGCTTCATCTAGCACTAGAATAGGTGCATTTTTGAGAATCGCTCTGGCGATGGCGACACGTTGGCGTTGACCACCAGACAACTTGACTCCCCTTTCACCTACTAGAGTAGAGTAGCCATTTGATAGTTCTGACACAAATTCATCTACAAAAGCTAATTGCCCAGCCGCCATGACTTTTTTTATACCCGCATCTGAATCGCCATAGGCAATATTGTCAAAAATACTCCGGTGGAATAGTAGTGGTTCCTGAGGCACATAGCTGATATTACTTCTAAGCTCAGTTTGAGCTAGGTCACGAATATCAATCCCACTTATTTCAATTTTGCCACTATTAAGATCTTGAAATCTCAGTAGGAGCTTTGTTAGGGTGGTCTTACCGCTACCGGAGTAACCAACTAGGCCAATCTTTTCTCCATGATTGATACAAAGATTAAAATCCTGAATTGCAAATACATCTTTAGGTGCATCAGGATAGCGAAACTTGAGATTTTTTAATTCTATATTAAATTTGGTACCTTTGGGTAGCTGTTTGGTTTTCAGCTTGTCCAGAATAGTTGGCTGAACTAAAAAAGTAACTATGGATTGGTGGGCACTAGCCATGATTGATTCATATTCTTTAATCACCTCAGCTACTGCTTGGGTGGAATTGATTAGCTTGATTACATAAAATTGGATTAGGATGACAACAGCGATAGAAATGGAATCATTTTGATATAGTCTAGATGTCGTGATAAGTAAAAGTATAGTCGTAACAGTGGCTAGTAGTATCCGGCCAATATCATCCGGGATAGATGTGAGCCATGCCTTGTCTTGGAGTATGGATTGGCTTTTGATTGGTTTAGCCACCCTTGACATTTCATACGATTCTTTTGCAAAACTCTTGATTGTGACAGCGTGACCAAGAATGTCTCCGACTAGGCCTGCCACTTCACTATTGATCTCACTTAGTTTTCTGCGATATTTTAGCCTCCACTTTCCGCTTAGCAAAGTAAAGCTCAGAATAACTAACATTGTAATTAAGGTTAGCAAAACCAAGGGAATTGATTGATAGGCAATAATCAAAATACTGGAGATGATAGTAATTGCTAGCTTTAAGCCCAGGTTTAGTATCAATTGATTATACCTGATAAGAGCATCTTTTAACGCTATAGCTTGGGCACCAAGACTACCTAGAAAAGTACTATTGTAAAAGTCGTAGTCTTTTGACAAGTAATTACTAAATACTATTTTTTGGATTTGCTCAACTCCACTACTACCAGTCTTGGAAATCGCAATTCCTCCTACTGCCCAGAGTATGCAATAGGTGATTCCTAGACCAAGGATCCAATAAGCGTATTGGCCAACTTGATCAAAGTGCTTAGTAATAATAGCCTGCAAGGCATAAGCCATAAATAGTGGGATTAGAATTTCGTAAATTAAAGTAGCAGGGGGTCTGGTGAATAACCATATTACAAAAGAAGGCTTGTCGGTTAAAGTTGCATTCCAGAATAGCTTATGAATTTGTTTTGTAGTTTCTCGACCTTTTGTCATATTACTAATTGTAATTTTACTAACAATATTTTATTTAGGCAAATTTGAGTGTGAGGTGAAGTGTAGGTTATGATGTTATGCTATAATTAACCACATGGATCTGAATACTTATCAGAAGATAGCCCTGACAACAGCTTTGAAGTCTTCGAGCAGTAGAAATACTGATATATATCACTGGATTTTGGGTCTTGGTGGAGAAGTGGGTGAAATACTAGAAAAATTTAAGAAAATAACCAGGGATCATGATGCAGATTTCTCAGCCCTAGATTTGGATGATTTGACCAAGGAATTAGGAGATGTCTTATGGTATTTAGCAGTTTTGGCAGACGAATTTGGTATCACCTTAGAAGAAGTAGCAATCAAGAATTCTAAGAAATTGAAGTCTCGTCAGGAAAGAGGCAAGCTCAGGGGTAGTGGAGACAATCGCTGATATACTTTATTGGTCTATGGTTGATAAGAAGTCAAGGTATATTAATCCTTGGTACAGGAGTCATTTGAATCTATTACTAACATCTGTTGGTCAAATCAGCGATCGTTGGTATACTTATGGCGTTGTTCTCGGTAAATTGCTCTGCCGTTACTAAGCCTGTTTCAACACCCAAGAAGTTGAATCCAGCTCCTAATGCCGCTTTCATATCATGTAGGCCATCACCGATGTAAAATACTTCTTCGGGTGATATCCTTTGTGCTTCAAGCCATGCTAGTGCAGGTTCGAAGACACGAGGATCGGGTTTGTGATGAGATGTGTCATCAGCTGTTTGTGTGTAATCTAATACATCTTGAGGTATAGCGTGTGTAGTTAAGTCGTGTTCAAAGCTAAATCGGCTTGTAGCGGTAATGATACCCACAAGCTTACCAGTAGCTTTTAAGTGTTGCAGGGTGGGGATGGAGGCGGTAAATAGTTCTTTGGGGAAATTCTGATGACAAGCAGTGTTATTTGCCATAGCTTGATCAACATCATCAGTCCCGTAGAGCAAACAGACTAATTCTTGCAAGGGCTTACCCCAGTGCAACTCAATCTCATCATCTGTAAGCCCTTTACCGTAATATTTTCGCGCTACGTGTTTGTGTTGTGCCCACTTAGCACTAATAGTCCCGACTAGTGTGTCATCGTGGTCGAAAAGAACTGCTTTTATGTTATCGCTAATATACTGGCTCATATAGAGCATTATCTCTTACCTCCTGTCAACATACAAGCAGTAGCAAAATAACATGGCTCTTGTCTAGCAAAACTAGCTCCTGGCAATTATGGGGGCAGGTTCAGCAATCGAAAAAGACCGAGTTGCAAGGATTTTGTTCTTGAACCCAAGCCTAGACAACGAAAAAGGCTCTCCATAATCTGGAAAGAGCCTTTTTTCGAGCTTAGTAAAAGCTATTGAAATGTCGTTTGGTGCGGATGAAAGCGATTACTTTTGAACTCATCTATAAGATAGCACAGTGGCTATTTGAAAAACAAAATCAGACCGTATTTAGACTTCCTCAAATAACTACGGCGCAGAGGTCACAACAGCTGTTAGAAGCAAACTATGCCTACTAATGTTATTATTTAACCGAAGAGTTTTGAATCTAGTAGTGAAAACAGGTGGCATACCCTACATTATTGTTGTATAATATATCTCAATGAACAGATTATTTCTAGCTACTAGCTTCTCAGGCCATGTTAACTACGAAACAGGCGAGGTTAACCCAGACTACCGTGAAAAGGTAGAGACTATAATTGACACTTTACGCACCTTTGGTGGTTATACGGTATTCTGTGCTGTTGAGCACGAAAACTGGATCATCGCTAGTGATGTACCTCCTGAAGTAGGGGTAGAAAAGGACTTAGCCGAAATAGATGAGTCTGACGTAGTGCTTGCACTATTGCCCACAGGCTTAATCTCCGCTGGTCTGCAATATGAAGTCGGTTATGCTGAAGCCAAAGGTAAGCAAGTGGTTCTTGCTACTGAAACAGGTTCTGAATTAGCTTACTTCAATCAAGGTGCTGTAAATCTTGGCCGTGTTGCATACGTTGAGTACGAAAGCCCTGAGAACCTTGTCACAAATGTACAGCAAGTTCTAGCTTAGCAATACGTCACACAACATAGATTCTACGTCATGAACCAACAGGGGTAGAGGTGATTTTTTTACGACACAAGGGCTTGTCAAGTGCCTGTGTTGTTTTCGCCCACCCCCTAAACTTAATCCTGAACTGCGAAAACTAGACTATGCATTGGTCTGCTTTTGCCAAAGTGAGTAGTAGCGACCTTTTAGTCTCAATAGTTGTTGGTGGTTACCGTCTTCAATAACCTTGCCTTCGTGCATAACAATAATCCTATCGAGACCTGAAACCGTGCTCAGTCGATGGGCGACAATAATGGCGGTTTGCTTACCTAATATCTCAGGAAGTGCCTTTTGTATGATTTGTTCGCTCTCACTGTCAAGTGCACTCGTTGCTTCGTCAAGAAGTATAATTGGTGCCTTTTTAAGGATAGCTCGTGCAATCGCAACTCTCTGTTTTTGACCACCACTTAACTTAACGCCTCGTTCTCCAACCATAGTGTCATAACCATCTGGTAATTTTTGGATAAACTCGTGTGCGTGAGCGGCTTTCGAAGCTGCTATTATTTCTTCTTCGCTTATGTCGTCATTATAGTAAGCGATATTCTCTTTGATTGTTCTATGAAAGAGCAACGGCTCTTGTGGCACATATGCAATCTTGCGTCTTAGTTCAGCCTGTTTTACGTCCCGTATATCAGTGCCGTCAATGCTGATTATCCCTCTTTGTACCTCGTCAAAACGGAGAAGAAGGTTGGCTAAAGTACTCTTACCAGCTCCGCTTAAACCGACTACACCCACTTGTTCACCACCCACTATGTGTATGTCAAGATTGTTAAAAACGGATATGCTAGTGCCATTATTAGAGTGTGACGGGTAGCTAAAGCCAACCTTGGAGATATCTACAGCAGCTTTTGTGATATTGAGCTTTTTGGGCTTTTCTGGGTCTTGTATCTTTTCATAATCACTGCCAAGATAATCTAATGTTGGATATAGCTTTGTTACCAAATCGTCGTGATTTGCAACTAAATCAGGTAGCGCGGCGACATTTCTGATAATCTGGAGCATATAGGTTAGGGTCAGTACGATAAGTCCAAGTGAGGCGGGATCGCTAGGATTGGCACCAACGATAATCAGGTAAACCGCCACAGATACACCTACTGCCGTTATGATGTTTCTTGGTAAATCGAGTAGTGCAGCTGTTTTGCGTCTTAGCCAGAACGTATGCGTCTCTTGCTTGACAAGCGAAGCAACCTTACTTTAAGCCTCTCGCTCTACACCGCCAGATTTAAAAGCGACAATATTTGTAATCTGGTCAGACACCTCTCCCGTTACTTTTCGATATACCTCGTGCGACATCTGACGGTATTTGTTCGCTTTGGACGAAGACCAGACTATATACACTATTTGAACAAGAATGACCAACATAGCGACCAACCCTATTCTTGGGGAGGCGATAAGAAGTACTACCGCAGGGACAGTGAGCGACATAATCGCGCCCAATGCCTCACCTCGCCAAAATCTAATAAGCAGCATTGCAGCATCAAGGTATTGCCGAAACACACTAGCAAGATAGCCTGTTTGATTATCTCTGTAGAAAGACATATCTTTGCCAATAAGCTTCTTGTGATATGAGACCATAAGTCGCCCATATTGCTCGTTCTCGGTTTTAATAGACAGAAGCTCACCAAGCGTACCAATAATTGCTTCTATGACATATGTAGCAAGGTAAATAAGCGTATACCTCTTAGCTGCTTCTATATCACCAGAGGCAATGCTAGATGCAACCTGTGCCATAACAATAACCACATATACTC
>JAGOAT010000029.1 GCA_017983775.1 Candidatus Saccharibacteria bacterium
AAATATTGGGTTATTGGTTGCCCCTGCTGTCCAGACTACAGTCTTGGTCCTGATTGATTCTCCAGTATTCAATCTCAACTTACCTCCCTTGATAGCTTGGACTTGGGTCTTTAGTCTCAAATTGACGCCTAGCTCCTCTAGTCTCCATTGAGCAAACTTCGATGCCTTAGGTGAGAGTAATCCCAGCAGTCTAGGTGAAGCCTCAATCAAGTCAATCTTGATCTGACATTTCTTGGTAGTTTTTTTGCTAGATAAATCTTTCAAATAAAATGGCAGTTCAGCAGCCAATTCTACCCCCGTCGCTCCTCCACCTACCACCACAAATTCGATCTCTTTTTCCTGACCTTTATTTTTGACCAGTTGACCTAGGTGTTTTCTTAATCTATCTGCACTATGAATAGAATCGAGCGAGAAAGCATTCTCTTCCACCCCCTCAATCCCAAAATAGCATGGAACTAAGCCCGGTGCCATCACTAGCTTGTCAAAGTAATATTTTCGTCTCGACTTGCCTATAACTTTTTTATCAGCATAGTCTATCTCAATAATCTTATCTTTGACCACATTTACAGTAGAGTGTTTGGAAAAAATATCCTCCAAGGGAATCTTGACCTCACGAGGTGAGCCACCTGTAGCCGAACGATATAGTGCCGCATGGTACTCAAAATAATCAGTATCCGAGATCAAGCAAACCTCAAAATGTTTATGTTCTGCCAGACTTAAAGCCAGCTTGACCCCAGCAAAGCCTCCCCCGACGATTACAATTCTCCCAAACTGCTTCTTCAACTATCCCTCCTGAATAATATCTATACGGTATAAGCTTAACCCATTTGCAACTATCTTCCAATAGTTTTTCTGTGTAGTCTATTGACTTCTTACCTTGGTTATTTCTTCTTACGAAGACCTTTATCCAGTATCCGCTTACGCAGCCTAAGTGAACTAGGAGTAATCTCCAGCAATTCATCATCATTAAGAAAATCCATTGATTGCTCAAGGCTCATTTCGATAGCTGGTGTCAGTTTGATAGTGCCATCACTGCTCTTGCTCCGCATATTGGTAAGTTGCTTGGACTTGGAAGCATTAATATCCAAATCATCTTTTTGATTAGCAAGTCCAATGATTTGCCCCTGATACAATTTGACCCCCGGCCCAACAAATAACACCCCTCTAGCTTCGGCATTATTCAAAGCATAAGCTCGACTCTCACCCTGCTCCCAAGCGATTAGCACACCGTTGCGTTTTGATTCTAGCTCTGTTGTCTTTGGCTGATAACCATCCATTAAACTATTCATTACCAGCGTTCCCTTGGTCGAAGTGATTAGCTGACTACGCAACCCAATCAGATTGCGAGTACTAATCCGATAAACTAGCCTGACCAGATTATCCCTAAGGGTGACTTGTTCTAATAGCTCAGCCTTACGACTACCAAACTCAGATTGGATCACTCCAATATGCTCGACTGGCACCTCAATAGTCACCAACTCCACTGGCTCCATACTCTTGCCATCTTGCTCTTTATATACTACCTTGGGTCGACCAATCTCAAACTCAAACCCTTCTCGGCGCATCGATTCCATCAAAACACTCAAATGCAACTCACCTCGACCCTTGATGGTAAACCCAATCCCATCATCCTCTACTATCAATCCAATATTAGTCTCCAATTCTCGCTTCAACCGATCACCAATCTGTCTAGAAGTCGTAAATTCCCCCTCCAAGCCCTTGAATGGAGATGTGTTTGGACCCAAATAAATACTCAGAGTAGGTGGTTCCAGGTCTATGGCTTCTAGTGCTTCTGGCATATCTGGTGTGGTCAAAGTCTGACCAATCTTAGCATCCTTGATACCTGTGACTGCGATAATCTCGCCTGCAGTAGCTTGATCTTTGATCACCTTATCTAGACCTTGATATCCATAGATTTTATCGACTCGATAACCGCTACCAACTACTCCACTCTGATCTACCAAGCTTAGAATATCACCAGTCTTGAGTTGACCTCGCTCTACTTTGCCAATCACATATTTACCCTGATAATCATCCCATTCAAGTGAAGTTACTAGAAGCTGAAAACCTCCATCAGATACTATTGGCTCAGGTATGTATTCAATGATTGCTTCAAGGATTGGCTGGATATCTGCTGGCTGACTAGAGTCATCTGGTAAATCTTTCCAAGCCTTGCCATCTCTACCTATCGCATAATAGATTGGGTAATCTAACTGACTATCATCAGTGGCTAATTCCAAAAATAGATCTCCTATCTCTTCGACTATCTGATCAACTCTGGCTGCTGGCTTATCAATCTTGTTGATTACGACAATTGGTCTGAGTCCTGCCACAAATGCCTTCTCCAGAACAAATTTGGTCTGAGGCATTGGCCCCTCTTGAGCATCAACGATTAATAGACAACCATCTGCCATATGTAAAGTCCTCTCGACTTCACCACCGAAATCGGCATGTCCAGGAGTATCAATGATATTGATCTGGGTATCATTGAACTTGACTGCCGTAATCTTAGCCGTGATAGTAATTCCTCGCTCACGCTCTTGATCATTGGAATCCATAATCAAATCCTGACTCATCTCTGCTTGATTATCGCGAAAGACCTTGGTTTGCTTCAAAAAAGCATCGACCAGCGTAGTCTTACCATGATCGACATGGGCTATCACTGCAATGTTGCGAATATTATTTTCTGCCATAATTATTTACTAGTTTTAATACCAAAGCACTCCCAGTACTGGGAGTGCTATCGTTTATCGACAAATCAAGCCAATCCTAGAAACGTCTAGCTGGTCGATCTTCTTTGGGTCGTGCCTTATTGACGGTGATTTTTCTACCACCCATTTCTTTGTCATGAAGCATTGAGATAGCCTTTTCAGCTTCCTCTTCACTAGACATTTCGACAAAACCAAAGCCTTTTGAGCGATTAGTCTCTCTATCTGTAATAATTCTTGCGCTTACTACCTGACCAGCTACACTAAAGAACTCTTCCAATTCTTGTTCTGTAGTAGAATAAGGAATACCACCAACATATAATTTAGTTGTCATCTGACTAAAACCTTTCTTATTAATTATTTACTTCAAAACCGTTTGTTACTGGACACTTTTGACACACTATCGGCACCAATCTGTCAGATAATTCACTGTTTCGCAAGTTATCTTACATCATACAAAGCCAAATGTAAAGCAAAAAATACCCAACTCTTCCAACACTTCGAGGTGACACCTGGTAAATTAAGCTTTTTATTGTGTAATCCAGCTAAAAGCATGATTTTAATGCCCAAAAACTACTTAAGGTGTCACCTTTCTTACCTTTCTTAAGCTATATCTTCAACAATCATTGGTATCAAAATTCTAGATAATATATAAAAAATATCAGATAGAATGAGGAGACACCCTAGAAGAGCTTCCAGGCTATCAAACCAGCCATCATTAGATACCAGGCTAGAAGAATTGAGAGTCTATTGTTGACAAACTCCTGTCTAAACTTTGGATTACCAAACTTTAGGTTGTCGTGGCTAAAATTATAAGCTGTAGTGTAAACAAAGCTCGCTCCAGTACAAATCCATACAAGCACACACCACAAGCAAAGCTTACCAATATCAAACATTACACTTCCAGCCAACCAGTGTGTCATCATTAAACCACCTAAAGTCCCAAGGTTGAATAGCAACATATACCATCTAGGAAACTTTACTTTGCCAATCAAAGCGACCCCAACTGCCAAGATCATTGCAAAACTAATCAGCCCCAAGTATGAGTTCGGAAATCCAAAAACAGAAGACTGCCATGATTCAATCACAGGAGTACAACTAACAGTCTGATTGATCGAACAAACTGGTACATAACCAGGATTTTCAAGTAAGTGCAACTGATCAAGTGCCAGCTGCATAGCAGCCAGTATCCCTAGACCACCTGATACGCTTAAGACTATCCCCGTAATCCTGCCCTTCAATAACTCCTTAAGCTTCATGCTGATTATAATAATGGTAAAATAGCCCTATGTCTAGTAAACAATACGATATTGATCGTATCCAACAAATCATCTATTTTCACCCTCCAACCAATCCAGACTCTACCAAGACTTTTCTACTGATTCAGGGTCTACACTCCAATCAAACTAGAATGCATGGAGTAATTGAATTCTTGCAAGACTATGGACAAGTAATCAGTTTTGACTTACCTGGGACGGGAGAAACAGCCCCCTTAAACTCTACTGGTCAAGATATTAGCCTTGAAAATCTCTCAGAATACCTGGGTAAGCTAATCAGTCAAATTGAAGTCACTAACCTCTTTGTGGTAGCAATCTCACTTGGCGGTCAACTAATCACAACTACACTTTTACAGAACCCTGAGCTGGAAAATAAACTAGATAAAATCCTTGGTCTGGGTTGCCCACTTGGGGCAGATAGCTTCCATCCTTTTGACCTCAAAAATCCTGAGCTATTTTTCTTCAAGTCCTTACTAGTATTTCGCTACTGGCCTCTGATCAACATTGCCCAAAGAATTGTCAACTCTCCAAAAATCAAGTGGCTATATCGACTTGGAATCAAGAAATACCAAGATACAGGTCAGAGATCTGAACTAGTAGAGCTGGAATACCAGCTCTGGAAACAGGACCTCAAGACCCATGCTACAATCGGGCACCAATTACTAACTAAGCAATTCTTAATACCATCCAATGCAAAGATTGAGATAGATTTTATCAACCTAATTACCAAAGACGACCAGTATATTGACTGGAACAAAACCAATCAATTATTCGGGCAATACTATCGGAATTATAGCTTCCACTTCCTTAAGCTAGCCAACCATGCACCGAGCCTAATTGCAACCAAAGAAGAAATCAAAGCGACCCTGACCAAGCAAATCCTTGATATAATAGCTTCATGAAAGTTGCCCTAGTATGCCCTTATGACTTTTATCGACCTGGTGGAGTCCAAGAATGCATCCGTGATCTAGCAAACCAACTGGAGAGCAGAGAGCATAAAGTTGCAATTATTGCTCCGACTACTCTTCAAACCAGCTACCAAGCTGACCCAAGAGTGATTATGCTAGGTCGAGCCCGCAAAGTACGTACACCATTTGCAACTAGTACTGAATTGACCTTCTCAACGGATAAGTCTGAGATAGTCTCTCTACTCGATAGTCATCAATTTGACCTTTGGCATTTTCACGAACCATGGATCCCAAGACTTTCCAAACAAATCATTGATCTCCTACCGAAAAATCAGAAAACTTTAGCAACCTTTCACGCAAAATTACCAGATAGTTTTATCTCTAGGCCAATTGAAAAGGCTATCACTCCCTATGCTCGTTCAATTTTAGGAGACTTTGACTACTTTACAGCAGTTAGTGAAGTTGCCGCCGAATACTTGAGCAACTTGACTGATAAAAAATTTCATATCATACCCAATGCCATCAATATCAATATATACCAACAACCCACCAAGAATTTTCGCTTACCTAAGCCAACAATTTTCTATATCGGACGACTCGAAAAACGCAAAGGTCTCGACTATCTACTAAAGGCCTTCAGGGTTCTAACTCAAGAAATGGGCATTGATGCAGAGTTGGTATTAGCAGGGTATGGACCAAAATTTAGGAGCCTCGTTAACTACACTGAACGTTACCAATTGACCCACAGGGTAAAGTGGCTCGGTCAGATCAGTGATCAAGATAAACGAATCTGGCTCAAGTCGGCAGATGTCTTCTGCTCTCCTGCGATCTATGGTGAGAGCTTTGGAATAGTTCTACTTGAAGCCATGGCCTGCAATAAGCCAATTGTTGCTGGCAACAACCCTGGGTACAGCTCAGTATTGACTGGCGTCGGAGAGCTTGGACTGGTCAACCCAAAGAATCCTGAAGAATTCGCGAGAAGACTTGCCCTGTTCATTAATAATCCTGAAATATCACAGGTTTTTGTTGACTGGTCAAGGCAGGAGATTTTGAAGTATGATTTTGATATAATAGTAAACAGTTACTTAAACCTATATGAAAAAATCCTCAAAACCTAAGCTAAAGATTGCCTTCGTCTTCGATGATAGTCTTGACCGTGATGATGGTATCCAGCAACATATCAAGTCTCTTGCCAAATATTATAATGATCACGGTCATACAGTTAGTTTCCTGGTCAGTAAAAGCAAAAGCTCAAATCTAGGGCAGGTTTATAGCCTTGCTGAGAACATCAAGGTTAACTTCAACCAAAACACTCTGAATATCCCTTTGCCCGCTTCAAAGGATTTGATCAAACAAATTCTTACAAAAAATCGTTTTGATATCATTCATGTTCAAATGCCCTATAGCCCATTGTTGGCTGGCAGGGTACTCAATCTTTGTCCAGAGCAAACCCTAGCTTTTGGCACGGTTCATATTGTTCCTTCTGGCTTTACCAGCGTCATCGGTTCATATGTGATTGGACTACTCAATCGTCGCTCTCAAAGACATCTAGCTCAAGTGATTAGTGTGTCAAAACCGGCTCAAGGTTTTGCCAAACGTTATCTAGGTCTTGACAGCATAGTGATACCCAATCCAGTTGATAACTCAAAATACTTTGATAAAAGCACCCTCAATCAACCTTGGCCAAATCAGCCAATTCGAATCGGTTTTTTAGGAAGACTAGTCAAACGTAAAGGACTTGCCCATTTGCTTAATGCCAGTAAGATTCTTTTGGATCAAGGCCTAAATTTCCAGCTCGAGATTGCTGGAGATGGTAAGGATCATCAAAAACTACTCGAACTCAGCGACCAACTTGGACTTAGTAAGTTGGCTACCTGGCATGGTCATCTTCATGAACAAAAAAAGATTGAATTTTTAAAATCAATTGATATCGCTGTCTACCCAGCTACTGGCGGAGAGAGCTTTGGAATTGTCCTGACTGAAGCAATGGCAACAGGTAGGCCAATTGTACTCGCTGGCAACAACCCTGGCTATACTAGCGTAATGGACAATCTAGTAAATCAAGTATTTGATCCTTTTGACTATCAAGTGCTAGCTAAAACGATCACCCATTTTGCAAAACTCAACCAAGAACAATATCGAAAAGTGATTGATGGCCAACTTAATCTAGTCCAAAGATACTCTACTACGACTGTCGGCAAACAAACTTTAGATCTGTACTATAAAACGCTTAAGTAGGCTACCTCCCCTAACCGCATGATATAATTAATTCATGGACAAGATAGACCAAAAAGATATTCAAGACACAGAATTTGAAGATGATTTTGATCATCATATATCTAGTGAAAGTCTAATAGCCAAGAGTAAATTAGTTAGTTTTGTTGCTATGGTTGCAGTAGTGATTCTAGTAATTGTTGTGATTATCTTGGTCTTTATACTAGCTCAGAATAAATTTGACCAAGATAAAGTCTACCAGGAAGCTTACAATACGGGTATTATCGACCAAAGGGATATTGATCGCATAGCATTCCAAGAGCAGCTCAATAATCCATTTACTGTCTACCAGTCTCCGGAGATTTATGGAGGATTTAAGATTAGTTATCCAAAAAGCTACTCTACTGTCTACAACAATTCTAGTAGCAACCCTATATCAATTATTGCTCACCCGGGTAAGGTTGACTTTAATACTAATAGATTTGCCTTGAAAATTGAGCTAATCGAATCTCCTTACTCTCAAGAAAAAGCCAAAGCCCAAGATCAGGACTCCAAACTAGCAAAAGCCGATCAGGGCTACCTGATTCAAGTCTCAGGCAAAGAAGCCTACTATCGTTCTGAATTTTTCAAAGATATTCAAAGCCAGGGTGCATTTGTTCTAATTCCAATCCAGGATAAAACATTATTAATCAGAACTGATAGTCTTCAGTTGTATGAAGATCAGTTTAATCAGATTATTGAGAATGTTAGTACCTAGAGATGATTTCCGAAACCTTGCAAGTTTAATCAAGCAAATAAAGGACCCGATCGTTAGTAGTCAAATCTATCTTTCGGAGCTAGCCAAGACTAATCTCGACTCTAATCAATCTGAATTACTCAATAGAACTGATGACTTAATCTCCCAGCTTGACAGAACCTTTGATATCATCCTATCACTTAGTGGACTAGATCAAAATCACAAGATCATAAGTAATGCCATTCAGACTAGATTACTCCTGGATCAACTAGTATCTGACCTCAGACAAATTGGTCAAGTCGACTATAGAAGAACAAAAGCTCTACCCGGGATCTCCGGTAACTACCTCAAGCTTTATCAATCATTATTAACTATTGCCAAAAGGGCTCTAGGTAATGCTCCAAGTAATAGCATTGTGATCGATAGTTTTAAGAGATCTGATTCAATTATCATCCGTTTGATCGACTCCGGGGCAAGGTATCCAATAGCTCAAAGAAAAGTAATTGGTAATCTCAAATACTTTCGACTAGACTTTGAGCTAGCTCTAGCTTTGGAAATTATCAAATACACTGGAGGAAAAACTAGATTGACTCGAATCGATAATACAAACTATCTTAATATTCATCTACCAACCCAAACGCAAGCTAGACTAGTAGATAATGAATAAGCACCAAGTATTCTACAGTCAAGACTTAGCTACAGTTGAGGCTTTCAAAAAGAAGTTTCCTTTTCTAGTGATCTTTAACAATCCTGAGCTCTTAATCAACCACCTGGCAATTAGCCCCCCAAATCAGCTGATTTTAGATCTAGGAAAAGGACAGGATAATGCAATTGCAATCCTGACTCAACTTACAATTCTTAGGATTGAAATACCTGATAAATTGATTTTGACCAACCAACCTTTTGATGATCTTAGTCTCAGAGTCAAGCAACTACTTGATGTCCGGATAGAAAAAAAATCAACCTTCAAAGGATTGTAGTTTGTCAGATTCTCAATTAATCAAGCTGACAGGACTGGTCCTCAATAAGACTAGCTATGGTGAGGCAAACCAATTCATTGATATCTTTACGAAAGAACAGGGTAAGGTAACAGTAATCGCAAAAGGAGTTCTCAGACCAAATGCCAAATTGCGAGCTTATCTCGAGCCAAATTATCTATTATCTATAGAGCTAAGTGGCAGATCAAAAATACCTATCCTTACTGCAGTAGAGGTTATTGACACTATTCAGCTCTCTAGCCTCGAAATGATTGAAGCAATTAGTCTAATCATCCGCTTACTAAGTAATTACTCAATCCATCAACACCCCCAACCTGAACTCTGGCAAGCCTTGGTAGATATTTATCAAAATTTCAATAACACCAACTTAAACCTAATCCAAATTTACTTCAAATCAAAACTCCTAGACCAAAGTGGTAGCTTGCCTAATCTTGATATCAATAAAATACCCCAAAAGCTACTCTTTGATGTGATCAATGTTGATACTATCGCCCTATTGAAGCTTTTTGATACCAAATCGCTTAGCATGTATGATAAACGGTTTGAAGGCTGGCTAGACCAATTAATTATTCAGTTGCTCTAGTTGTAGTACCACTATTTCTTATATATCTTTCCTGTAGCTGTGCACCTTGAACAGTTAAAACGACCTTTCCCCCTTCCCCTTTTCCATCTATACAGACTACTTCTCCAATTTGATCTAAACTGTCACTCGGACCTTCATCTACCCTTCCACCGTATGGCAATTGTGCGCCAAAGTTAGCCAGCACAGCAGGATCAGTATCTTTCCTATAGTTAGGATCCCCATTATTGTATGTGGCCTCAATAGTAGTACCGTCGTCCTCACATGGCTCAACAGTACTTCCCCTACCAGTACCACTGCATCCAACTACTACAGTAGCCGCCAAAAATACGCCTGCTAGTCGAGCTGACATGCCTCTCTCTCTTTCTACTTTTCTCGTAAATATTCTCACAATTCATAACTTCCCCTTCTTTCTTAATTTACGTCATATATTATACACACATTATATAAATTTGTCAAGCATATTATCCGCTGACACCCTGCGCTATCTAGTTCCATCACACTTTATTTGCATCATAACAAAATACTTGCAACATGCTATAATCATCTTATGAGCAACTATAAAACTATCGATCTAGCTACTATTACCAACCTCGCCAAACGTCGAGGTTTTGTCTTCCAGTCCAGTCAGGTTTATGGAGGTCTGAGTGGATTTTGGGACTATGGTCCCTATGGAGTTGAGCTGATCAATAATATCAAATCTCTCTGGTGGCAAGCCATGGTTCGAGAAAAAATCAATGTCTATGGGATTGATGGCGCCATCATCCAGCACCCCAGACTCTGGAAGGCTAGTGGTCATATCGAAGGCTTCAATGATCCGCTGGTCGATTGCAAAAATTGTAAGCTCAGATTTCGAGCTGACCACCTAGCTGAGGTGGATTCGAGTGATATTGAACAGCTTACTTCCCTACTAGTAGACAAGGTATGTCCAAACTGCCAGCAAGATACCCTAACGGCACCCAGATTGTTTAATATGATGATGAAGAGCTATCTAGGGCCTCTTGAGGATCGAGAAAGCACTGTCTATCTG
>JAGOAT010000030.1 GCA_017983775.1 Candidatus Saccharibacteria bacterium
ATTTGAATCAATGGGTCAAAATTTACTAGACTCAGGTGCAGCTACCGGATTGTTTGCGGGTATTATTAGTAATACCAATCGTTTCTGCAATACTCAGACTACCGCCAAGAGCATGACTGTAGCCGCTCAAATGTTGGCTGCTGGAGCCGATCAGCAAGCCGTAGTCAAGGCTTTGTTTCAGGACAAGAAGAAAAAACGTTGATAAGACCATTTAAGAGATGAGTTATAGGCAGCTAGATCTTGATATCTCCGAGCAAAGAATTCCAGAAGGAATCTATCTAGTAGATAAACCAGCTGGCTGGAGTTCTTTTGATGTAGTAGCCAAAGTTCGTAAGCTTTCCGGTATCAAGAAGGTTGGACACGCGGGTACTTTAGACCCCTTTGCTACGGGTTTATTGGTAGTAATGGTAGGTAAGCAGTTTACTAAACAATCAGACCATTACCTTGGTATGGAGAAGCTTTATCGGGCATCAGTTTATCTAGGGAATGTTAGTACTAGCTTTGATCCAGAGGGCGATATCAGTCCCTATAGTATTATTCGACCAGACACTAAGCAGGTAGTCGAAGCCCTAGGGTTATTATCTGGTAATTATTTACAGATGCCACCAATCTATAGTGCAATCAAGCTTGCTGGTAAGCGAGCATATAAGCTGGCTAGGGAAGGCAAGAAGCCGGAGATGCAACTAAGGTTGGTGAAGATAATCTCAGTAGACAAGCTGGAGTATACTTATCCACTAGTAAGCTTTGATATTAGAGTTGGTAGCGGAACATATATTCGCTCATTTGCCAATGACCTCGGGGTAATTTTGGGCACTGGTGGATATCTAAAATCACTTAGGAGATTAGAGGTAGGTACTCAGAGGTTGTCTAATTAGTAAAAAAATGCTATACTTAGAATCATGAAGCTTACAGCCAAGCAAGAAACTATTAAAAAGCATGCTAATACCGCACAAGATACTGGATCTGCTGAGGTTCAGGTAGCCCTTTTGACTGAAAGGATTATTGAGATGACTGAACATCTCAAGGTTCACAAGAAAGATAATCATTCTCGCAGAGGATTGCTCGCGATGGTTAGTAAGAGAAGAAAGCTATTAAATTATCTACAAAGGACAGCTCCGGATAAATATACAAAGTTGATCAAAGAACTTAGCTTGCGTAAATAGTTTCAGTCTGGTTTTTATATCACAATAGAAAGATCGGACTGAGTCTAGTCAGTCTAGTCTGGATTTTTCTAAGTCATCTATTGATGAAATAGACTACTTGGGTAAGTTCAGAAGACTTAGGCTCATAAGAGCACTAAAATTATAGGAGGAAAGATGAATAATATAGTTCATCCTTTTGGCAAAGAGTATCGTCAATATGAGACTACATTTGCAGATAAAAAACTAATAGTAGAAGTAAACAAAGTAGCATTTCAGGCCACTGGGTCGGCTTTAGTCCGTTATGGTGATACAGTACTTCTAGCTACTACCACGGTCTCAGAGCAACCAAATGAGTTTGCTGGGTTTTTCCCATTGATGGTGGAGTATCAGGAAAGATGGTATGCCAGTGGCAAAATAGCCGGATCAAGGTTTGTTAAGAGAGAGGGACGACCAAGCGATCGAGCTGTTTTGATCTCTCGTTTGATTGATCGTCCGATTCGTCCGCTGTTCCCAAAGGGTTATAGAAATTCAGTGCAGATTGTAATCACAGCACTTAGTATTGATCCGTCAATACCAACTGAAGTGCTTGGTATCATCGCCGCATCAGTTTCGACGATCTTGGCTGGAGTGCCATTTGATGGTCCAGTTGCTGCTGCCAAGTTTGGTATTATTGACCGCAAATTGGCGATAAACCCAGGCATCGAAGAGGATCAGGAGAGCAGACTAGAACTAGTAGTAGCTGGTAAACAAGATTCCATTATGATGGTAGAGGCTGGTGCTAATGAGGTCCAAGAAGAAACAATTATCAAGGCTTTTGAGCAAGCAATTGAGGCTTGGCAACCAGTGATTGAGTTGCAAAAACAAATTGTCCAGGATTTGGGTATTGAGACCAAACCCTATGAACTCTTTAAGCCTAGTCAAGAAGTCGAACAAAAGATTGTTGAATTTCTGGGTGATGATTGGAGTCAAAAGCTCAACCTGAGTTCAAACAATAACCGCAAAGAAGTTATCAGTAGCTTGAGAGATCAAGTAATAGAGGCCTTGGCCGTCAGTGAATATACTCCAGAGTTGGCTCGTGAAATATCCAGTGACGATATTGCTGATAGATATCCAAAAGGTGAGGTTCTTGAAGCTTTTGAGGGATTGGTTCATAAGCAAGTGCGCCAAGGAATATTGATAGATCAAGAACGGCCTGATGGCAGGAAGTCAACTGATATTAGGACTTTGTCAATGGAAGTTGGGTTCCTCCCAAGGACTCATGGCTCAGCAATTTTTACTAGGGGAGCTACTCAAACTATCTCGGTTGCTACTCTTGGTTCGGTTGGTTCGGCCCAATTGATAGATACTATGGAAGAAGACACTGATAAGCGTTATATGCATCATTACAATTTTCCACCATTTTCTGTTGGTGACGCTAGACCAATGCGATCAGCCGGGAGAAGAGAAATCGGCCACGGAGCATTGGCAGAAAGAGCCATCGAGCCGATGATACCAGATAAAGGTCAGTTCCCGTATACTATTAGAGTAGTATCAGACATTACTTCTAGCAGTGGTTCGACTTCCATGGCTAGTGTTTGTGGTTCAACTCTCTCATTAATGGATGCTGGAGTCCCACTCAAGCGACCTGTTTCTGGTATTGCGATGGGTCTAGTGATAGATAAAGACAATCCAGGTAATTATCAAATATTAAGTGATATTCAAGATGCCGAAGATTTTGCAGGGGATATGGACTTTAAGGTAGCTGGAACAAGCACCGGTATCACCGCCCTGCAAATGGATATCAAGGTTAAGGGACTAACACTTGAGATACTTGGTAAAGCTTTGGATCAGGCAAAACAGGGTAGATTGGAGATTTTAGGCAAAATGCTTGAAGTAATCGACCAACCACGTACTAGCCTTAGTCCTTTTGCTCCTGCAATTATTACCATTCAAATTGATCCAGACAAGATTGGAGCAGTGATTGGTAAGGGAGGAGAGACTATTCAGGGGATCATTGCCGATACTGGTGTAGAGATCGATATTCAGGATGATGGACAGATACTGATTACTTCGCCAGATCAGGTTGCTAGCGATCGAGCTATTGCAATTATTCAGGGTCTTGTAGCAGAACCTGAGATTGGTAAGGTCTATCAGGTTAAGGTAGTTAAGGTCTTAGATTTTGGGGCTTTTGTAGAATACTTGCCAGGCAAGGAGGGAATGATTCATATTTCAGAGATTGCAGATAAGAGGATTGAAGACTTGACTCAAGAAGTAGAAGTAGGTGATCAATTTGAAGCAAAGTTAATTGGTGTGGATGATAGGGGTAGGGTTAAATTAAGCAAAAGAGCTGCCAATCAGTAGTGATGATACTATGAGTAAGTCAGCAAAGCTCCAAGAGATAGCTGAAGCTATAGCATTAGATAGGCTGTATTCTGGAGCTTTGAATCCAGTACCTGGTAGTGGTAATCCAGATGCGAAGTTGGTAATTATTGGTGAAGCTCCTGGCAAAAAAGAAGATCAGTTAGGAGAACCTTTTGTTGGTAGGAGTGGACAGGTACTTAATAAAATGCTTGAGCAGATTGGCTTAGACCGAGATCAGGTATTTATTACCAATGTCGTAAAATATCGTCCACCAGACAATAGAGATCCTAGTGAAGAAGAGATAGTCAAGAGCATTCAGTATCTAGACCAACAATTGGCAGTAATTGACCCAGAATTAATCTTATTGATGGGTAGGCATGCCTTAAATATCTTTTTCCCAGGAGTCAAGATTTCGGAAGCCCACTCTAAGTTGTACAAGAAAGATGATAGACTCTATATACCGCTTTTTCATCCCGCAACTACCCTCTATAATCCGAGCAACCAACAGATTTTATCAGAAGGGTTTGCTATAGTTCAACAAACCCTAAACAAGATTAAGAAATTTAAATAATAATCTAACTATTTAAGAAAAAGGAGAACAATGGATAAACCAGTTCGAAAAAGTCGTTTTGCAATTAGTGCAAAACCACTACAAAGTCAAAAAGATCAAAAACCTAGGCCTATTAATTCAAGACAGCCTAGATCATCGAGACAACCATCTCGTCAAATAAAGCCATCAGAGCCAGCCAAATTACCCAACCTGACTCCGGTTCCCGAGGCTACTTTGCGGATTATTCCAATGGGCGGAGTAGGCAAAGAAGGTATTGGTAAGAATATGATGGCCATTGAGTATCAAAGTGACATTTTGATAGTTGATATGGGGATGGCCTTCCCGACCGAAGAAACTCCGGGAATCGATTATATTATCGCCGATCCTACATATCTGGAGGTCAACAAGCATAAGATTAGGGGGTTACTGATTACTCATGCCCACCTGGATCATATTGGAGGTATTCCTTATATCTTACCAAAGTTTCCAGTACCGATTTATGGTTCTAAATTCACTGTCAAGTTTATTGAAAAGAATATTAGTGAATTCAAATTTACATTTAAGCCCCAGTTTAGAATGATTGATCCTGATTTGCATGAAAAAGTTAGGATAGGGGTCTTCGATGTGGAGTTTGTTAGGGTAATCCATTCAATTGTTGATGCTTGTGCTGTGGTGATAGGTACTCCAGCTGGTAAGATCATCAACACTGGAGATTATCGGTTTGATGATAATCCTTATGACGGAGTGTTTGCTGATAAGACACGGTTCAAAGAATTGGGTGACCAAGGAATACTACTCCTGATGGCTGATAGTACTAGTTGCTACAAGCCAGGATATTCAGTATCAGAGAGGATAGTGAACAAGGGTCTTGAGGAGGTGTTTGAAAAGGCAGGAGATTCGAGGATGATAGTATCTGCTTTTGCTAGTAGTATCACTAGATTACAAATGATTTTGGACCTAGCTTACAAATACAAAAGAACAGTTTTGGTTGATGGACGTTCAATGCTTAGTAATATTGAGTTGGCTATCAAGTATAAGTATATCAACGTTAAGCCTGGAGCAATTACCCCACTTAAGGGCTCTAAAAAATTTCCAGATAGCAAGACCCTGATTCTATGTACAGGCAGTCAGGGAGAGTATTATGCATCGCTTGCCAGGATTGCCCGTAAGCAACATGCTAGTATTGAGCTCAAGAGAGGTGATTCTGTGGTGATGAGTAATAGTATTATTCCCGGCAATGATCAAGCAATCAGCAAGCTTGTTGATCAGTTGATGCGCCTCGGTGCTTATGTCTATCAGGATTCATTCAGAGATTTTGATCAGATCGAGAATATTCACTCCAGTGGTCATGCGGGTGCTGAAGAGACCAAAGAGATGATCTCATTAGTTCGCCCAAGTTATTTTATACCAATCCATGGAGACTATAGCTTTTTAGTACGTAATGGTATTAATGCCCAGAGGGCAGGTATAAATCCTGATAATATTTTTGTTGTAGAGGATGGTCAATCCATCGAATTTAGTTTAGTCGACGGAATAGCCAAGGGTAGGCTTGGGCCAAAATTCCCTAGTGGACCGATTCTCTTGGGTGGAAGCAGGACTGGAGCTCAGGAAATCTCTCCTGTAGTAGTTAGAGATCGTAAATCAATGGGTGAAGATGGGGTATTCGTGTTGGTTGCTAATATCGATAAGCATACTGGTGTATTACTACATAGTCCCGATATTATATCGAGAGGATTTGTTTATATGAAAGACAATGAAGAATTGATATTCAAGGCGAGGTCCTTGGCAAAAAGGTTGATTACGGCTGCTGGGAAATCTGCCCAGACTCAACAATTCAAGAATAAGTTGCGAGAACGAGTTGGAGAAGTGTTGACCAATCAGACGGATAAGACTCCAATGGTCTTGGTGATCATAAATAGTATTTAAAAAACTTACAGCTAGATAAGAGGTTTGCTTAACTCCGACCCGACATTAGTTCCGGAATCAGATAATGCGAAATGCTGGATCTCTCATAAATCCTTACAGGATCTTGGAAGATGACGGCGTTGAGGCTTCGGATATTTGAGGGAGGAGGGGGATGAAAAGAAGGCTTTGGAATATGACAGGGTGAGACCTTTAGAATTTTGGTTGGTGACAAGATAAATATAAAGGGTGCGAATTTTGAAGGATAAACTCCTATCATTGTGTTATAGAGGATGGTCAATCATTAGAAGTATGCTCTGCGTGCATACTTAATAAAGATGGAATAGATATAATAATCTATTAGGGGTGCTAAGACCTTACTTTTTGGAAGAACAATAGATTGAGTATTAGAGACAAAGTCAACAAGGTATTAGAAAAGTTAATTAGCACTCTTGACATGAGAGTGCTAATTAATTAATATAGTAATGTGGCTAAACAAGAAATGGATCAACTAACTGCTAGGCAGGCAGAAGTATTAGCTAGAATCATTGAAATATATGCCGAACTTACGACTCCAGTAGGGTCAAAGATGCTATGCCAAGATTTTGAGTGTAGCTCTGCTACTATTAGATCTGAGATGGCCCAGCTTGAAAAGCTAGGTTATATCAAGCAGCCACATACTAGTTCTGGACGCTATCCAACGGATAAGGGTTATAGGTATTATGTTAATACTTTAAAAAACCAATCAAACCAGTTGATGTCCAGGGGTTATATGGGTATAGAGCGAGCTATCAATTCCTTGTCAGACAATAGAGAGGCGATGATCAGGAGGGCTGTATCAATGCTTGAGAATATTTCAGGAAATACCGCCTTTATTTACGACAGAAAGAACATCTATTTTTCGGGACTCAGGAGACTGTTTGCCCAGCCAGAATTACGGGATCATGCTAGAAGCATGGATGCCGCTAGATTTCTAGACAGTCTCGCTGAATGGCTAAGCAGGAGTGAATTAGAAAAGAAGACCACAGTATTCATTGGTATGGAGAATCCAGTGATCGGTACTAGCGGGCTCACTATGATTGTTACCGGTTTTGGTAGGAATCAGCCTGCTGCTAACTATCTAGGAATTGTTGGACCTACCAGACAAAGTTATAGGAAGGTAATCATGACAGTTGGGTTTATTAGTAATTTATTAGAGGAGGTATTGGAATAATATGAAAGTGTCAGATAGGAAAATTAAATCAAGCAAAGACCAAGATAAAGAGATAATTGAATTAACCAATTCATTACAAAGGTTGCAGGCCGAGTTTGACAACTATAGGAGAAGAGGAGAAGAGGAAAGATCTAGATTGTCATCCCAGATCAGGACTGGGTTATTAGAAGAGTTCTTGCCAGTATTGGACAACTTAAATCTAGCAAACAAAGCCATTCCTGATGATATAAAATCCAATTCTTGGGTCAAGGGCATGCAAGCAGTAGCCGGTCAGCTCGAGGCAGTGTTTGGTCAATTAGGTTTAAGTAGAGTAGTAAGCATTGGTCAACAATTTGATCCTGATAAGTATGAAGCAATTGAAGAAGTTTATTCAGATCGTCCCATTGGGGAAGTGATTGAAGAGCTAGCCAGTGGCTATGCTTATCAGGATAAGATTGTCAGATATGCAAAAGTAAAAATTAGTAAGGGTAGTCAATTACCCAAAGAGGAGAATAAATAATGGGAAAAATTATTGGAATTGATCTTGGTACTACCAATTCTGCTATGGCAGTGATGGAAGGTGGTAAGGCAACAATTATTACAAATACTGAAGGAAGCAGAACTACGCCTAGTGTAGTAGCGATTGGTAAAGATAAGGCAAGACTTGTTGGTCAGGCTGCTAAACGTCAGGCTGTTGTTAATCCAAAGAACACTATCTTTTCAGTCAAGAGATTAATTGGTCGTCTATTCAATGATCCAGAGGTTCAAAGAGACATTAAGTTGATGCCTTATGAAATCAAGAAGGGTGGCACCAGCGTCAAGGTTGCCATGGGAGACAAAGATTATACACCAGAAGAGATCTCAGCTATGATCTTGTCTAAGCTCAAAGCTGATGCCGAGAAATATCTTGGTCAAAAGATTACTGAAGCTGTGATAACTGTTCCTGCCTACTTTAATGATGCTCAACGTCAAGCTACCAAAGATGCGGGTAAGATCGCAGGCCTAGAGGTTAAAAGGA
Source organism: Candidatus Saccharibacteria bacterium (assembly GCA_017983775.1). Classification (NCBI taxonomy): domain Bacteria; phylum Candidatus Saccharimonadota; species Candidatus Saccharimonadota bacterium. The sequence goes on from JAGOAT010000030.1 coordinate 8,145, forward strand.
TTATCAATGAACCGACAGCTGCAGCTTTGGCCTATGGTCTTGATAAGAAAAAAGAAGAAAAGGTTGTAGTATATGATCTTGGAGGCGGAACATTTGATGTTTCAATCTTGGAGCTAGGCGATGGCGTATTTGAAGTAAAGAGTACCAATGGAGATACCCATCTGGGTGGTGATGATTTCGATCTTGCTATCATTGGTTGGTTGGTTGATCAATTTAAGGCTGATCAAGGTGTTGATTTGAGCAATGATAAAACTGCAATGCAGAGAATCAAGGAAGCAGCCGAAAAGGCTAAGGTTGAGTTGTCATCAGCTCCGACTACAGAAATTAATCTGCCATTTATTACCGCAGATAGTAATGGTCCGAAACACCTAACAGTATCAATGACTAGGGCAGAGCTAGAAAAACTAGTCAGTCCAATAGTTGAAAAGACTCTCAAGCCATGCCAAGCAGCCTTAAAGGATGCTGGTTTAAGCAAGTCTGATATCGATGAAGTAATCTTGGTCGGTGGAATGACTAGAATGCCATTGGTTCAAGCTAAGGTAAAAGAGTTCTTTGAAAAGGAACCATTGACAGGGGTCAATCCAGATGAGGTAGTCGCATTAGGGGCTGCTGTTCAGGGTGGAGTTTTAGCCGGTGACGTCAAGGATGTCTTGCTCTTGGACGTTACACCATTATCTCTCGGACTTGAAACTATGGGTGGCGTATCTACTAAGTTGATTGAGCGCAACTCAACAATCCCCACAGCTAAGTCTCAAGTTTTTTCAACAGCCGCGGACAATCAGCCAAGTGTTGAAATCAATGTTTTGCAGGGAGAGCGAGAAATGGCCTCAGACAATAAGAGTCTTGGCAAGTTTATTTTAGATGGCATACCTCCAGCACCAAGGGGAGTACCCCAGGTAGAGGTAACGTTTGATATTGATGCCAATGGGATACTTAATGTTTCGGCAAAAGATAAGGGTACGGGTAAGGAACAAAAGATCACTATTCAGAATTCTGGCAATTTAGACAAAGCTGAAGTAGAAAAGATGCGTCAAGATGCTGAGAATCATGCAGAAGAAGACAAGCATAAACGCGAACTAGCTGAAACCAAGAATTTGGCCGAGTCTCTAGCTCATAGTACCGAAAAGAGCCTTGAGGAGCACAAAGACAAGCTAGAAGAATCAGACAAGACAGCTATAGAAGAAGCTCTGAAGTCCCTAAGGGAAAAACTATCAGGAGATGATAAGGATGCTATTGATCAAGCAGTTAAGGAATTGAGTGAGAAATCCCAAAAACTTGGAGAGATTGTCTATAAGCAGAGTCAGGAACAAGCAACTAGTGCAGAAGAAAACAAAGATGACTCTAGCTCTGACGACCAACCCGTAGAAGGCGAAGTGGTCGAATAGTCAGATGGCCAAGCGTGATTACTATCAGGTACTTGGTGTTCCTAGGACGGCTAGTGAAGAAGAAATTAAGAAGGCCTTCAGGAAGCTAGCCGTCAAACTTCACCCTGATAGGGAGGGTGGAGACGAGGCTAAGTTCAAGGAGGCCAACGAAGCCTATGAGGTTCTCAAGGATCCCAAGAAACGTCAGCTCTATGATCAGTTTGGCCATAATGCTGGGGCACATCAGGCAGGGGCTGGTTCCGGCCATCAGGGCTTCTCAGGCTTCTCGGGCTTCTCGGGTCAGGGTGTAGAATTTGACTTTGGCGATTTAGGCGGACTAGGAGATATCTTAGAAGGTATGTTTGGTGGAGGCTTCGGCTCTGGGTTTAGCCGTGGCAATCGTCCTATACAAGTTCAAATGGCAATTGATTTTATGGAATCAATCAAGGGCACCACCAAAGATATCAGCTTAAGAGTAGATAATCATCAGAAGGGTGAAAAAGAAAACCGTCAAATTAAGGTCAAGATCCCAGCAGGTATTGAGGATGGACAGTCGATTAGGGTCAGATCCAAGGGCTCAATAGACAGTCAGGGTAATTCAGGCGATTTGATCATTCATATTCAAGTTCGTCCAGACAAGCACTTCCAAAGAAGAGGGTCAGATATCGTTTCAGAATTAGAGATTGGGATGGTAGAGGCGGCTCTCGGTAAGGAAATAGAGATCGATGGAGTCTATGGTAAGGAAAGGGTAAGTGTTCCAGCCGGGACTCAGCCAAAT
>JAGOAT010000031.1 GCA_017983775.1 Candidatus Saccharibacteria bacterium
CTGATATTGACAGCATTGGCACTAGAAACTACTACTATGGCAAATAGTGGTATAATCATCCAGCCTAAATCATGAGAGCCAAGCAATGGGATTGAGATCGAGCTATAGTCAAGCTTTAGATAAAAATATAATCCTGCCAAAACAGCGATCACTAAGACACTCAAGAATTTGGCAGTAATTTTGAGACCCTCAGCTTTGAACCTACTTAGATTTATTAGGTCATCAGTAGCACCTACTGCTCCGGCAGCAACGAGACCAAAGATTGGTAGCCAAGTCTGGGATCTTGAGAGATTATCTGACAATACAGTAGATAATACTACGGAAAGAATAATAATAATCCCTGCCATAGTCGGGATATTCCTTTTGTGTTTTTCAGCATGAAGACTAATAAATAGTGAAGCAGTTTCACCAGTAGATGAAGTTTGTCGTGGTTTCTTCCAAAGTTTATAGCGGTAGGCGAAATAGGTATAAATTGGAGTCAGACAAATAGCAATTGTAAAGCTCAAAAGTCCCTGAATAAAGATTCTGATTAAAAAATCAGAAGTCTGGTCAGGCGACATCGTTAATCCTTGATTTCATAAAACCCTCCGAAATGTTGACTTAAAAGGCCTGCTCTAAGCAATTACTGCTTCTACTGCAGCCCAACGAGGCTTATTTGTACTATCTTTGGGCAAAATGATACTAAGCTCATCTCCAGCTACAGCCTTGAAATAAGATACGCTTGCATAGAGCACTCGATATCTATTGTCCTCAGTCTCAACATAATACTGGTTGTCATCTAGTACCAACTTACCTACTGCTTTAACCCTATCAATAGGACCAATTTGCTTGTAGATAAAGTTGCCGTTTGCTTCAATCGTAAGCTTCAGAGTGTCCCCCTCGACAAGCTTGGATTTTGAGGCATAATTTGCTGGAACTGGATAGAGCTTTTGGTTGTCTCCCAGCATATTTTGTCCATCAAATACTCCGTGAATTACCTTGCCTGTAGCTGATTCTTGATCAGAGTCAGGCTGGATACTAGATTGATAGCCTAGACTAGATAACTGGACTTGAGCATTGGTAATCATATCCTGGGCAGCTTTAATCTGTTCAAGTAATTGGCTTATTTCGTCTGAATTTTTCTTATTTGTCATCATTTATTATTTATTAAGAACACCCCAATAATATCACTAATCTGGGTGTTAAGCAAGTCAAGCTAGTTATTTAAGCTCAACGCTAGCACCAGCTTCAGTCAATTTTGCTTTAATTTCTTCAGCTTCCTCTTTCTTGACAGCTTCCTTGAGGGTCTTAGGAGCAGCTTCTACTAGAGCTTTACTTTCGGCTAACCCCAAGCCAGTGATTTCACGAACAGCTTTAATTACATTGATTTTCTTATCTCCAACACTAGTCAGGACTACCTCAAATTCACTCTTCTCTTCTCCAGCTGTTTCTCCAGCTGCTGCAGGCATTGCACCCATAGCCATTACTGGGGCTTGGGCACTTACGCCAAACTTCTCTTCTAGGGCTTTCACTAATTCTGAAAGTTCTAGAGCACTTAGATTTGCAATTTGATCTATAATAGTATCAAATTTTGGGTTGGTTGATGTTTCTTCAGCCATTTTATTCTCCTTATTATTAATTAGTTTTTTGACTTAAGTTATTTAGAACATTCACTAGACCAGAAAGGTTTCCAGCAAGGGTCCGGACTGTACCAGTCAGAGGTGCAGCGATTGTAGCGGCCAATTGTGCTAAGAGTTGTTCTTTGCTAGGTAGATCGGCAAGAATTGTAACTTGTTCGGGAGTGAGTAAAGTAGTATTGTCTTCGAGTCCGGCTGTTACTTCAAGCTGAGGATATGTCTTGTGAAGTTCTTTGAGTGATTTGGCAACCTCTACTCCATCCTGACCAAATACTAGGGCTACCTGACCACTAAGAAGCTGATTGATGGATTCTGGATTGACCTTAGCGTCGGCTAAGGCTTTACGAGTCAAGGTATTTTTGCTGACAGTCAAGCTAATATCTTGACTCCTTAGTTCTTTGCGGACTACCTCAATTGCCTCAGCATCAAGACCCTTGTAAACTATTGAAAATAGGTATTTTCTCTCATTCAGTAATTGGGTTACTAATTCTAATGCTTGACTTTTCTTAGCTTTGTTCTTTGCCATTATTTCCTTCCTAAAAATAAAAAACTGTCGAGACCGACAGTTGAATAAGAAGTCTTTCTAATCCCTGCGTAGTATTTTTAAGCTTTCACCACTACGGTCTTCGGTCTACTGGATATTAACTATAGCAAAAAACAAGCGTCAATGCAACACCTCATAAAGTACACCACCCTAAGGTACCACAATAAGCTAGGATTAAAACTTATCTCTAAGCCGATACCACATCATATGCATGGCCATGTAGTCGCGGACTGTCCGCGACTTTTTCTATCTCACCAGATTGGATATCCTGCGGACTGTCCGCGACAATAACAATTAGTTCGATTGGTATATAGTCAAACCCAGCCTCTCTTCATCGGTAGGCCACAGTACAGTCTTTGAACCACTAAGCAAAAGAATATGCCGGTATTATCCTAGCTGAGGATTCGTGATTTTTAGGATGAATTACTATAGCAGATCCCGTTTTCTTAAAATCAGTGTATTCCTCAGGGTCAGATGACTCATGGAATGGTGATAAGCTAAAGAGGGGTATAGCTGTAGAGAGTAGTTCTAATTTCTCTTGTTCAGTTAATGCTCCTATTCGATCAATTGCCTGTAGCTTAAAATCCATGCTCCCTCCTGGGCTATTTAGGATAGATCGCAAAGTATCGGGTAAATTTTAGAGATATTCAGTGATTTTTTGAAATAGTTCCATAATAAGCCTTGGGTCCTCTCTGGGATGAAAAAAGTCCGTTGGCCTAGTCGGGATCAAGAGAATACATGCCTAAGCCAACATTTTCTGGTCGAAGTGCACCTGGGTATTCGGTTAATTCTGGAGACATTTTAGTTATTTAGAGAATATTCCAGACTATCCTGGTCTGATTCTAGGGTAGTATCTGGGGTAATTCCTTCATGGTCGATATTGATGCCATCTGGGGTGTACCAGAGGGCTGTGGTCAGTCTCAAGTAATTATCTTGATCGACATCAATTAACTCTTGAACACTTCCCTTGCCATAGGTCTTTTGACCTATGAGTGTAGCTCGATGATTATCCTTGAGAGCCCCTGCAAGGATTTCGGCAGCTGAAGCACTATTCTTGTCGATAAGTACTACAATCTTTAGTTCAGACGGCACCAAGATCTCCTTGTCGGCTGATTCACTATGCTCTGCTTGCTTTCCTTTTTGCGAATAGATAGTCCCAGAATCGAGAAAATAGTCAGCAATAGTGACTACACTATCTAGATAGCCACCAGGATTGTTCCTGAGATCAATGATCAGCTCTTTGCTGGATTGCAATTCAGGCTCAGCAAGATAATCAGCCACTTCATCTGCTGTATTTCTAGCAAACTGATCAATATCTAGGATTGCTACATCATTCTTGTATTCAAGATTGGTGGATGGGGCGATGATCTCTTTGCGCTGGATTTTGAATTGGAGTGGCTCCTCGCCCCTCATAACATCAAGGGTGACATAGCTATCAACTGGTCCAGTAATTTTGCTAATAATCAGGTCTAGGGGCTGATCAGCAATATCCTGATCATCGACTTTGAGAATTTGATCACCAGCTTTGATTCCAGCAGCTAGAGCTGGGGAATCTTTGATCGGGGTTACAACAAAAGTCTTACCCTCTGTCTGGTCTAGGCGGATACCAACGCCACTAAAAGTACTATTTAGGCTAGCTTCAAGTTGAGAAAACTCTTCAGCATTGAGTTGATAGCTGAAATCATCCCCTAGTCCAGCAACTAGTCCCTTGTTGGCTGAGTCAACCAGCTTAGCAATGTCATAATCTCTAGCATATTTATCTTGAATCAGTGTTAGGGTTTCAAATATTGGTTGAAATTCTTGCTCCATTGCTGTGCTAAGTTTTGAATCTTTGGGGGTCAGAGGTAGATTGAAATAAGCTAGGCTAACCCCCAGGACAATGCCAGCTATAAATGTAATAGGCTTGGTCAAAGATTTTTGCCCTAGTGTATAAACATTAAACTACTGGCAGGCCAGACACTATAGGAGAATTGGCCATCGAATTGAGCATTGTACTCACTAATCCTGACAGAGTTGCCACCATCAAGAACTTCTTCGACAATCCCAACATGCCCATAGACTCCACCCTGATAAACCGCAACGTCACCATACTGAGGGTTTTGGTCAACGCTATAGCCAAAACTATTTGCCCAGCCTACCCAATTCTTAGCATCAGCAGGGCCCATTGTTCCCCAAGCCGGAATTGCTTTACCGATAGTTGCCCTTTTCCAGGCTGCATAGCTGGTGCATTGACGCAAGTAAAATCCCCAAGGATCTGATTGAAAACTTGGAAAGCTAACACCAGACCAAGGATAGGAGCCATCCCCTCCAGTATAAGTGATTTGTTGGGAAGCTGCAGCAATAGCAGCTGCTTGCTGGGCTTCTAATTCAACTCTTTTCTCTTGGTCTTGAGCTATTAGATCCTGATATTTTGCTTCTTCACCATTGGTAACGCTCAGGATACGTTGTTGCTCAGCAATCTGTGCTGCTAGATTGTCAGCCTGAGCTTGTTGAGCGGCTGCTAACTGTTGTTGATTTTTGTATTCTTGCTCAAGTTGATCTTTCAGAGACTTAATGTCTGCAATACTAGCATCGATCTTCTCTCCAATCTTGGAGATATATTCTTGCCTGTTGACAAAGTCACTCAGACTAGAGCTACTAACCAAAAGCTCTAGTGTTTTGACCTGGTTCTCTTGATATAAGAGTCGAAAGTTTTGACTGAGCAATACTTTCTGATCCTGAAGATCTTCATTGATTGTTTGGATTTCAGTTTCGGTTTGACTAAGCTTCGCTTTGGTATCAGCTATACTAACTCTGGCATAATCGATCTCAGCATCAAGAAGAGCCAACTTATCCTCTAGAGTATCTTGTTTGTCTCGTAATTGGTTGAGTGTCTCTTGTCTTTGGTTGATCTGAGCATCTAGTGCATTAATCTGGTCTTGTAACTGGTCAGCAAAAATCTGGATTGGGGAAAGAAGAAATATAATAGCTAAACCTGAAATCAAGATTGTACGAGCTAGATTGCTAAGCTTCATAGTATCTATTTTAACTTCTCTGGGATTAATTTACAATAGATTAGGTAGCTAGTTTCTATAAGTAGCATAGCAATCAATACTGTTACTAGGGTGGTCAGAAATAGTCCTAGACCTGGAAAGATCAAGAAGGGTGTAAGTAGTAGCAAGCTTATCAGGGTGACTATTAGATAGTAAGGGATAGCTTTTAAGATTATTTTACCTGAAAGCAGAGACCAACTTTGATTGAGAGCCTTGAATACCGGTAGGTCAAGTTTGAGCACTAGGACAAAGGTCAGACTAAATCTGATTAAAATATAGACCCCGATCAAGATAATAATAATCCCTAGTACCAAAAGTAAAATATTACTTCCTACTTGAGTAGCAATTAATGAGCTAAAGATAATCAGATAAAGCCAAGGGAGGCTAATAGCCAAGCTGATAATTAAGCTCGCCAGATAGCTCAAAAAGGTTGTATTGGCCTTGCGCATTGCCTGAGACCATTTGGCACTAGGGTCAACAGAGTCAATATTTAGAACTAGCCAAGAAACTGAAAACACGAGATAAAGATTGATGATACCGACGCTAGTGTCGCCGTTGGCAAGATAGCTAATGATCGTAATAGCTAGAATTGGCAACCAGCTAAATTTTAGAGATCGGAACATTCTAGAGTAACTAATTTTGACCAGACTCATTGATCCATTGACCTTAGTATCTTAATTCTTTGATCAATCGGTGGATGGGTCGAGAATAGTCGAGCTAGATTGGTAGACTTGAGTGGATTGGCAATAAAGAGATGAGCGGAGCTTGGACTAGCTTGGGACAACTGAGAATGGCCTGATATTTTCTCAAGAGCACTGGCAAGACCTTCTGGATAACGAGTAAGCATAGCTGATGAGGCGTCGGCTAGATACTCCCGCTTGCGGGAGATGGCCAGCTTGATTAGATTTGCAACTATTGGGGCAATGACTAGTCCAGCGATCATAAGGACTAGCCCAATTGGATTGCTGGAGCGGTTGTCATCGTCTCTGCCAAAAAGATTTAGTCTGGTCACCCAATTGGTTAAGAGGGAGATAATCCCGACGAGAGCAATGATAATTGTCATGATTCGGATGTCGTAATTCTTGATATGGGAGAGTTCGTGGCCAATTACGCCTTCGAGTTCGGTTTGATCTAAAGCATTAATGATGCCGGTAGTCATTGCGATATGGGCATGTTCGGGGTCTCGACCTGTGGCAAAGGCATTGAGAGCTGGATCGTTGATGATGTAAACTTTTGGCATCGGTAAGCCAGCTGTAATAGTCAGATTTTCTACCATCCGGTAGATCTCTGGGGCATCTGATTTCTCTATCGGTCTAGCATGATTGACAGACAAGGCTAGCTTAGCGGATCCTCTATAGCTGATATAGCTATAGATTATAGAGAAAATTGTTCCAGTCACGATAATTGAAGGATCCCCATAATAAAGGTAGAGACCATAGCTAATCGCACTAAGTAAGATAATAAAGCCAATGATCAGTAGCCACGTTTTACGTTTGTTGCTGGCAATTTGATGATATATTGGAGCTTGCACTGCCCTAAAACTTGACCTCAACTGGCTTCTCTACTTCGGCTTGATTTTCTACCTCATAATAATTGTAGCTCTTGAAGTGAAGTTGATCAGCAATTATATTGGTAGGAAAAGTTTGGGTCTTGGTGGTGTAGACTCGAACATTGTTATTGTAAAAGCGTCTAGAAGCCTGGATTTTATTTTCGGCATCAGTCAACTCATTCTGGAGATCTAGAAAGTTTTGATTGGCCTTGAGATCTGGGTAACTCTCAGACAAAGCAAAAATACTCTTGAGAGTAGCACTCAAGGCATTGTCAGCCTGAGTACTAGCTTGAATATCGTTAGGATCAGTCTGCATGGCTTGGTTGCGAGCCACTATAACCTTCTCGAGCGTTTCTTGCTCATGCTTGGCATAACCCTTGACGGTTTCTACTAGATTTGGGATCAAGTCAAAGCGTCTCTTGAGCTGAACTGTGATGTCACTCAAAGCTTCCTCCACTCGGTTGCGAGCAGTGACAAGACTATTGTAGGTGGCAATAATCCAGCCAACTATCAAAACAATGATTGCGATTAGGACAAATAATACTTGCATAGATTCCTCCACAATTACCAAAGGTTAATATTGTATGGTTTTTGGTAACTTATTAGTATTTTAACACAGTTGATGAGGGAAGTTAGGGGTTTGGTGGGGTAATTGTATTTTATCTTTAATCCAGCTTAGCCATAGATAAAATTAGTTTTGTTTTGTACTTACATAGATTAGAATAAGGTTATGAAAAAATCCACAACTTTAAAAATAACTTTTAGCCTAATAATGATAACCATAATGGCTGTATTAGGTGGGATATACTTAAAGGATCAAGGTAATCATCAAGAGCCACCTAGTCAAAGCACTTCTCCGTCTACTAATCAGCAGGCTGAGGATCAGTCGGACGCCAGCATAGTTATGGCAGACCAAAGGTTTCTGGAGATCCCAGAGCTAGGAGTAAAGATCAAATTGGATGATCAGACTGAAGATCTAATCTATAATGTCTATCCGGGGACAAGGCCTGATGGTGTAGCCTACTTGACACTTAAGTCGTTTTTGAATCAAGCTGAGGTCGAGGACTATTCAATGCAGGATGTAGAAGGACATAATAGTTGCAAAAGATTGGGTAGTATAACTATATTCAATGATCAGGCTGAGCTGGAAGAGTTTTATCCAGATACCGAAGTGATTGATCCGTCTGGTCAGCTTATTAAAAGTAATGCCTACAAGATGGAAGATGGAAGATACTATATAGTCAACGGTTCTCAAGCTATGTGTGGTAAAAGTAGAACTGAATTGACTGATATTGAGATAGATACTAGACAAAGTATCATTGAGCTATTGATGGATTCTTCCAACGTTGTCCCACTATAGGCAGGTTGGATGCCTTTATATTTTTTAGTGTAGTTAAACCAATCTGTATTGCCTTGGGTTTTGTTGGGTTGTTGTATATTGCAAAGCATCATTGTGGGTTGTAAAAAGTGGGTTCTTTACAGGTATTTTTGTTATTTTGCCATTGGGACATAGCCGGTAGTGGAAGTTGGATAGACCTAGCCCTTGAGCTTCTTGATCTTGGCTTTGAGAGCTGTAGCCTTCTTGGTCTCAGACTGGGATTGATAGTTTTCAAGTAGCAAATTGTGTAGGTTCAAACTATCAGGAAATTCTTCGATTGCAGTTTCGAGAATACCAATCAAACTAGGCATATCATTGAGGGAGTTATGAGCTTTGGCTATTGCTAGATAGATACTTGGCTTTTTTTGATCCTCGAGGGCAGCATTGAGGCTAGTTATCGCATCATGAAAATTATGCAAAGTCAGCTGAGTCAGCCCTAGATTGTGATAATTATTTCCAGATGGGTTTAGCTTGACTGCATGCTCGAAGCTAATTAGGGCATCCTGGTGATGGCCATGCCGATTGTAGATTACTCCTAAGCGATTGAAACAATGGGCGTTTTTATCATTGAGACTGAGGGCTTTGAGGTAGAATTGTTCAGCCTTGCGATAGTCTTTTTCATCAAATAGTCGGTCGGCTCTTAGTAGGGTCTTGCTGAATACGGAGTTCCTGGTTTCGACTTTGTCAATCATTGACTTGACAAAGTCGCTGGTATTGAAGTTATATAGTTGATTTTTTAGATAGTAGATCAAGGTTAGGAAGAGGATAAGGATCAGTATTATTGAGAGATTCATAGTAGTGGATCAATAATTGATAGTCTAGTTAGAAGCAACTTGGCATTGAGATTGACAGTTAAGTCCTGATAGACTTCAAGGAGTGTCTGATACCAATCTTCTGCCTTTGTCGAAAGGTCTTGCGGTGAGCTGGAAAGAGATTCTGATAATTCGGCGCTAATGGATAGAGTAAGGGCTTCTATCTGGGACTTAGATGTAGATTGTTCAACTAGCTTGAGACGGTCAATAATAGATAGATAAGTGTATGGATTTGGTGACTGAGTGAATTTGTGTTGATAGCTCAAGCTTATTTGGGGCAAACGAGACCGAATAGTCGAGAGAAGTTTGCTAGGGTTTTGGGCAAGAAGTAAAGTATATTTATATTCTCCAGGCTCTTCAAGCTCTTTTAGTAAGGCATTTGAGGCTTCCGGGCTAAGCTTGTCAGGATGTTCAATAATAGTTAATTCGCCAGAGTAAGCCTTGTGCTGACGGTCAGCTTTGAACTGCTTGATTTGAGTAATACTGATTTTGAGCTTGTCAGATTCGGGATTGATTATTCTTAGATTAGGGCCCTCGATACCCCAGCTACTAGCCAGCTGATTAGCAGTCTCCAGTAAGTCCTGAGATATCAGACCTGAGATGATGTAGCTGCTAGCTTGAGCTGCTTTAATCATGTCTAAACGAGAAAGTGATGCGAAGCTAAGAGGTTGCATGAGACTGATTAATAGGTGGTGTCTTAGACATAGTTAAAGTTTCAATGATTGAATTCTGGAACAATCTGGAGCCCAAAAGCGGACTCGAACCGCTAACCGGCTGTTTACAAAACAGCTGCTCTACCAATTGAGCTATTTGGGCGAACAGTTGATTGATTTCGTGGTTTTTTACTGGATCAATCACTGTTAGTATTCTATCACAAACTCCTTATCATTCTCAATAATTTTTCAATAATTTTTCTGTAATAAAATACCATTCTTCTAAACCCGAGCTATATCCCCCCCATAAAACAAAACCCATACCTTTGACTGTATCCTTACTGTCCCCCTCCCCAAATCACAAACACCCTATCTATTCTCTAAGTCTGGTTGGCTTCTCTCTGCTAGCTAACTGAAGTGTGTAGTCTGATGGACTCATTTTGAGTGAGGTATGAAT
>JAGOAT010000032.1:0-6217 GCA_017983775.1 Candidatus Saccharibacteria bacterium
CTCTAGTCTACTACTGATACCATTTATGATCTGGAAACACCTTGGTATTAAGAGTCTGATCATCACTATTATCGTAACTTCAATAGTGATGATCATTGGACTCGTCATGATTATTATGGCAAGCGGGACTAGTCAAGCTGACCAGCCAATAATTGAACCTTATTATTACTGATAATAGTTTCTGCATCCAGACATTGTTCTAGCATAATGCCAAACAATCCGAGCATGGCAAAGGACTAATGTTTATAGTTGAGGATGAGGGGGAAGATGGTTGGGCTGACTATATGAATTTTTATAGAACTAAGCAGCTAAATCGTAGTCGCCTTGATTACCCTTATAGCCTTCTGTTGCCCTTGCCCGTTCCATTAATCCACCTAAAGTCTGAATACGTCGCCCGAGGAGATCCCATTGTCCTGGCGTAAGTCCTTCTGGCATCCTTGCAGAATCTCCCAATACAACTCTTAGTGCTTCATTGGTAAAACTAACTCGATCAGGATCAGGAGTAGTAGGTAATCCTGGATTTTCCATCCTACCAGGACTATCGCCGCCACGTCTACTAAGCCGGACCCCTGATCTACTATTCTTCTCAACTGGTGTCCCATCATAAGCCAGTCCTTCTGGAGCTTGAGGAATATGGTCAGATGATCTATTACTAGGTGTTTCTGGTGTGTGGTTCATTTTATCCATCTTGGGGTTTTTTGATTATAAAAATAATAAATAAGTTCTCACCAGAATACCCCTACTAGTGAGAACAATTTTGTTTGAACACTTTGTCTTGATAATATATATACCACAAATAATATAATATGTCAAACATAATGTCAATATTTTTTTATACCGAAAAGCCTACCCTATCTAGTAAGCCTTGGTATTGATGAGTTTTGCTAACAACTCAAACCCCTCTATGACTTCCTGATCAGGCCGACCGAAATTTAGCCTAATAAACTGCCTAGATTCTGGATCATCATGATGTTCTGGTGTAAAAAAGTGCCGGCCATCAACACTCAAGATACTATTCTGGTACAAGATCTGATAAAATTCAGATGAATCAACCTTCGACTGATCAAGCCACAGCCAAAAGAAAAATGAACCTTGATGCTGATGGAGCTTCCAGGGTAAATTGGAATCTAAATACTTGTCAAGCACTGATAAAGCCAGCTCAGACTTAGCTTGATAATAATCTTCTGCCGCAGCTACCAGCTCACTAAGCTTACCTTCTTCAATAATCCTTGAAAAAATCTTCTGCCCAAGATTGCCAGGCGACAGTGCCAAGATTGCATTTACCTGAACAATCTGACTAACTATCTCTGGAGCTGCAATCACAATACCTGTCCTAGCCATAGGTAGACCGATTTTTGATAGACTAAAGCTATAGATTATCCTTGGATGATAGCCCAAACTTGCTTCGACAAAGATGGCATTGGGCCAAGGCATCCCATAGGCATTATCAAGTATCAAATATGTCTGATATTGGTCAGCCAATTCAAGTAGCTTGTCCATATCTCGATCACTTAAAACATTGCCGGTCGGATTAGCCGGTCGAGATACCAACATAGCTGCGATATCGCCCTCTGTAAGCCTAGCCTCAATAGCTTCAAAATCTGGTCGATAATAATAACTATGCTCTGAAGCTATCACTTTCTTGCCATTGATGCCTACAATCATATCTGGCTCAAGCAATTGATCCATATAGCCTATATAATCTGGAAGTACCGGCAGAAGAATCTTTCTCGAAGAATCTTCCCCATTCCCTGCTAGGAGATTTAGTACCGTAAAGATCGCCTGCTGACTACCATTGGATATGACTATATTATCTTGATCAATTGGCCAATCATGTTTGGATCTAAAATACTGCACCAACAAGTCGATAAATTCAGCATTCCCTTTGGGCGTATCATAGTTGCGAATCATTGATGAAAAACTAGCTTTATCAAGCACCAAATTTGAAGCTATTTGATGGATCAAATCATCGACCTCGGGGATTTCGGCTGGATTCCCCCCGCCAAACATATACTTGATATCACCTCCATTGATAGCCTGACCCAACTCGTCCATCAAGCTATTGATACCCGTTTCCCCGGTGAAGGCTCGTGCGAACATCGACTTACTACTCATATCAACAGATTATAACTCGCTCATGCTTGCATTACAAATTATTTTTGTTACGATGTAATCAATCCCCTCTATCTTTATCAAGGTGAGGACAACATTAACTACTTCCTATCTCCATTTTATACTGTTGTGTTATTATTTGTCCTCACTCTTGAGATCGCTATAGCCTTCACCAATCAATCTTTGTCGCTTGGCATCTGAACCTCCGGAGCGATTGTATTGCCCAACCTGACCACTACTCCTAATCACCCGGTGGCAAGGAATATTTGGATCAAAATTTGCTCGCATTATACTACCAACTGCCCGATAGGCCTTTGGACTGCCGGCCAATCTAGCAACATCCTGATAACTCAAAGTCTGGCCTGGCTTGATATCTCTGACAATATCCAATACTTTCTCTCTAAAATCAGACATACAATTGATTCTCTTTGATGTACTCTAATACCCTGGGATCCAAATATTTCTGACCTAACTCTTTTAAATTGCCCCTGATATCCGTAGATGATATATTGGGCAATTTTAGGTCAGCAATATTGTATTGGATAGTACCTGGTTTGACATTATATCTGGCATAAAGTAGTTGAGAGAAATGCCCAATCTTCTCTACAATCCGTGAATCATTCCCTCGGATAAACACCTCAAATCTTATCAGGCGAATTAGTTCTCGCCATTCTGGCCAACTTCTTAAGCTCATGAAGCTATCTGATCCTAGACAAAAAACCAACTGGGAGTCCGGGCTATCACTTAGTACTTGATAGATAGTATCTATAGTATCAGTGGCACCTGGACGATTTATCTCCAAAGTAGAGATTATTAATTTACTACTTAGGTTCGACAAAGCCAATTTGAGCATTGCCAACCGATGCTCTGCATCAGTCACTTGATGATCTTTGTGTAGTGGCAAACCTGTCGGCATCACAATTACCTGCTGATATCCTTGATTGACTAGATATTGAATTATCCCATAATGTCCCAGATGGATTGGATCAAAAGTACCTCCATATATTGCTGATACCATAACCTCTATTCCACAGTAACTGATTTTGCCAAATTACGTGGCTGATCTACATCCCTATCTAACTTTACAGCCACATGATAAGCGATTAGCTGGGATACAACATTAAAAAGTAATCCTTGTGTCCAATCACTAACCCGCTTGACCCTAATAACATCCATTGTCCCCAGTGATAAGTCATGCTCGTCGCTATCAGTAATGACCAGAATATTACTAGTTCTCGCCTTGATTTCGGCCAGATTGGACTTTGCCTTGTCATAAAGAAAATTACTAGATAAAAAGAACACAACCAATAAATCTTCTCCCAGTAAAGCATTAGCCCCATGTTTCATCTCTCCTGCTGGATAAGCCTCCGCTTGGATATAACTAACCTCTTTGAGTTTATGCGAACCCTCTATCGCGATTGGGTATAGGCTATCACGACCGAGATACATCATATGTTGGAATTTGGCAATCTTACTAGAAATAAACTTGATATCCTGATCTAATCTTAGCACTTCCTCGATATCGTTCGCCAAACTACCTAAGGCTTGGATTACTTCCATAGAACGTTCAATCGAAAGCTTGCGATATCTACCTATCTCTAGACCAAGCAAAATTGTAGCAATAGACATTGAGCTAAAGGCCTTGGTAGAAGCTACTGATATCTCAGGTCCTGCATGCAAATAAATCCCTCCATCGACTTCTCTAGCAATTGTCGAACCAGCAGTGTTAATAATGCCTAGGGTCAGCATGCCTCTACGCTTCATTTCACGGAGTGATGCCAAGCTATCGGCAGTCTCACCAGACTGGGAATAAACCACCCCAAGCGTATTTTTGCTAGTAGCTGGATCACGATAACGAAATTCTGAAGCCATTTCAACATCTACTGGTATATTGAGCATTTTTTCAAGCAAGTATTTACCAAGCAATCCGGCATAATAGGCAGTCCCACAAGCTACAATCAGGATTCTATCCACTTCCCTGAGATAGTTATCGGGAAGATTTAACCCACCTAGATGTGAGCTAAAGTTTTTCTTGTCCAATCTACCCCTCAAGGCATTTATTACAGCCTCTGGTTGCTCCATAATCTCTTTGATTAGGAAATGATCATAGCCAGATTTCTGGATCTGACCAGGATTGAGTTCAATAGTCTCTGGAGTAACATCGCGAAGGTTATGATCAAAATCATATACTTGATAACTGCCAGCCCCTAGTATTGCATATTCTCCATCTTCAAGGTAGATTATTCGATCAGTATAGTTGATAATTGCCATTGGATCACTCGCGATATAAGTAGCCTGATCTGACAAACCTATCAGCAATGGACTAGCCTGCCTAGCTACAATCAACTGATCGGGTCGATCCTCAGTAATGATCGCAAGACCATAAGCGCCCTTTAATCTAGTAAGTGTCTGCTTGACTGCTTCTATAAAACTAAGTTCTTGATAATAATGATTGACTAATTGTGCCACTACTTCGCTATCAGTTTCAGAACTAAACTCACAACCGAGCTCAATCAATTCTTGTTTGAGCTCTTGGTAATTTTCAATAATCCCATTATGAACTATTGATATCTTACCTGCCGTGTGAGGATGAGCATTGATTTCACTAGGATCGCCATGAGTAGCCCAACGCGTATGCCCTATTCCTAGACTAATGGGATCAAAAGACTGACCCAATCTTGTCTCAAGCTCGGATATCTTACCTTTTGATCTAACAGTCTTAATCTGGCCACCTTTGACATAAGCAACTCCGACTGAATCATATCCCCTGTATTCCATCCGTCTCAGTCCTGTTACTAAAGCTTCCAGATTCTTTGAACTAGACTGACTAGAGACTAATCCAATAATTCCACACATACTTCCCCTAGTGTTAATGTCTTACGAGCTTTCATTATATCGTACTATATCTTCAAAGACAAAATTTCCTAGATACAAACTCTATTGCCATATACCCTCACGGCTTCAAAACTACCTTTTGCCCACGCTTACCCAAAACCTCGAGTACTTCAGGCTTGGCTCCTGGAGACTTAGAAATGCTTTTATCTGATGGAAGCGATGCTGATGGAGCGATGACAGCATAAAGGATAGTTTTGTATTCTGGGATGATCCTGAGGGTTCAGGGATTTTGGGTAAGCTGAGTATATATACCCACAAGATTGTACTTGACAACCTTGTGAGATTATTTATAAATAAAGGTAAATATGATATGATAATAGCATGAACCCTCCTGCAGAATGCAATGAACAATTCGGTCTAAAAGAACGTAAAGAACACGATCCCACCTCCCCAGACAGAATAGTTCGGTTTGTAGCATATGTCTTATCAGGAATTATTCGTAATAAGAGCAATCAATGCGTAGACACAGCAACACTAAGAACTGAAGTTGATAAATACGCCGATACCATAAGCACGGTATTAGAAAACGCTAGTCCTGAGCAGTTCAATACTGTTGACCGCCAAAAGCTACAGCAGGCACTGGGCTCACTAGTCAAAGAAAAGCTAAGAGTATTATCTATGCAAAATACAACTAACAGCCTAAAATCCTATCCTAAAATCTTAGAGCTATACTGGCTTAGCAGAAAAAGTCGTACACCAGAACAAATCGAAGCTAAACTCCAAAAGGCTCTTGCTATAGCTAATCATTTCAAGATACCTCTAGGGGTTGGGTTAATGCTTAGCTTTCAGGGAGCATCTGTCGAGGGTATCCTGTCCTTACAAAACTCTCCTGTGATTACTAATGCAGGTTTTTCGAATGCAGACTTGATCAAGGTGCTAAGCTCAGACTTGACGGCCTATAGTAAATATACACTGCTTGCGGCATCTAACTTGGTCTTAAGGCTTAGACCAACCAAAAGCACCTTAAAACTCGTCACTTGTAGTAATAGTATTTTTGATATTCATACAAAACTCGAGGTTATGCTTGATGATGAGTTTAAGGAACTGAAGGATCAGTTCAGGGGTAGTTCTTTCGGGCTTGCTTTGCAAACTGGTTCTGCTGAGGATCTGAGGGCAAAACTCAAGGTTATCCTTGATGATGAGTTTAAGGAACTGAAGGATCAGTTCAGGGGTAGTTCTTTCGGGCTTGCTTTGCAAGCTGGTTCTGCTG
>JAGOAT010000032.1:6317-9167 GCA_017983775.1 Candidatus Saccharibacteria bacterium
AGGATCTGAGGGCAAAACTCAAGGTTATCCTTGATGATGAGTTTAAGGAACTGAAGGATCAGTTCAGGGGTCATTCTTTCGGGCTTGCTTTGCAAAATGGTTCTGCTGAGGATCTGAGGGCAAAACTCAAGGTTATCCTTGATGATGAGTTTAAGGAACTGAAGGATCAGTTCAGGGGTAGTTCTTTCGGGCTTGCTTTGCGAAATGGTTCTGCTGAGGATCTGAGGGCAAAACTCAAGGTTATCCTTGATGATGAGTTTAAGGAACTGAAGGATCAGTTCAGGGGTCATTCTTTCGGGCTTGCTTTGCAAAATGGTTCTGCTGAGGATCTGAGGGCAAAACTATGCTATCTAAAAGATATTAATGACAAATTTAGATCCCATGATAAGAATAATTCGTATTATCTGATCATATTTATAGCAAACCTGACTAGATATTTTATGGGCGAAAGAAGAAGTGCAAGTCGTGACCTCGAAGTTACTAGCAGATGCCTTATGGATTTAGACCTAAGTAACCTAGAATTAAACTTATTAGAGGCTTCCCAAGGTAACAAATCTCAACCTAAAGTTGATGATATTAACCGGTTACTAACAGCTGAGCATGGGCTTAGTAAGGATTTAGCTAATATCGTTGCATCCTTCTTTGCTGGCAATCGGGCAGGTATTAAAAATCAACAAATTCAGAGTCTTTTTAGGGTACTGCTTGGTCCACAAGTTAACCGCCGGACTACTTCTATTTCCCAGGGATCTATCCCTGAGGATTATAGACCCTTCCTAGCAACCCAAGAACTAGGTATAGAAAAAGTGGAGATAAGAGACGGTCTTAGTCGTTGGATTTTAAAGCACCAACTAGCCCTACCTAAATACACACTTGACCACCTTGTTGAGGTATTGGTTGGTAGTGATGTACTAGATATTAATATAGAAGAAATCCTTGATCAGCGGATGAAAGATCACAATTTATCTGCAGCAGAATTACTTGATCAATTATTAGCTTTGCTATACGGAGTAACTGACGATTCATAAATATAAGACCTTAGATTGGAGCCAACTTAGATCACCAAGCCCTTAGAGGACTTGGCTAGGTTGATTGAACCCTGCTCAGTCACTACCAAGGTATCTTCAATCCTTACTCCGCCTATCACCCCGACTGGATTTTTATCAGGGTTAGTATAATATAACCCAGGCTCAATTGTTATCACTTGACCAACCTCCAATTTGATATCAGCTACTGGGATGGGTAACTCATGAATATCTAGCCCGACTCCATGACCAAGACCATGAAAATAACCTTGTTGATGACTGTCCGCACTACCCTCAGTCAGGTAGCCATGTTGCTCAAATATTTGACGGATCTTTTGATCAATCAATTGATATCCTTGCTTGGACTTGACCATCGTGAGACCCAAAGCTTGAGCCCGATATACTTCTTGATAAAGGGCCAGCTGAGCTTCTGAAGCTTGACCACGAATAATTGTTCGACTCATATCAGTAAAGTAACCATTGTCTATAGAGCTGGGAAACAAATCAAAAACTATGAATTGATTTGCAATCAATGGACCAGAACCTTGACAATGTGGATCTGCCGTATCAAGCCCACTTGATACTATCATTCCAGCTGGGCTATGGTAGCCCAGCTCAAGTAACTGGACACTGATCATTTGCTTTATTAGCTCACTAGTCAGTAGTCGGTCTCTTTGATATAGATATTCCCCACTAACCCTACTGCTAGCAATATAGTCTAAGATATTGGCATAAACTTTATCCAATGCCTCCTGGGTACTAGTAATAGCTTTGATTTCGTCTTGATTCTTGATGACTCTTCTTGCTGATATCTCTTGACTACTTAGATGTATCCTGAGGGATCTAGCATTGTCGATCATATACTTATAATATTTGGCAGAACTCTTAGAATCTAGTTCAATCTGATCAATACCTACCCTGTCAAGATACTCAAATATTGAACTAATCAACCCTGGTTTGCCACCCTGGTGTGTATTGATTACTAGATCTGCTCCCGACTCTTTTCTAACTAAATCAACCTCCAGGGGGCTGATAAAAATAATAACCTTTTGACCATCGACTAGAACAGCAAAGGGATCTGCTATCCTGATTTTGGAAAAATAATAGATGTCTGAATTTGTATACGAGTCACCGATATAAAGTATTGCCATAATCTTAGGCTACCAAAAATCAATTTTATATGCTACATTTAAAATAAGCTTTAAAGATTATGGAAAATAAAAATTTGAATAACCGCACAAGATTGTATATCTTGATTCTTAGCCTTGGTTGTATCCTTGGGGTAATTGCATTCTTCAGAAGCTTTTATTACCTACCAAATCAAGTTGAGAACACTAAGCCAGATTATATAAACGATATCAAACAAGCTCCTGAGTTCATCAAACTGTTTGGTGATATTGACAAGCTTTCCAAGCTCGATACTGACAAGGATGGTATTGCCGACATCCATGACGATGATATAGACAATGACTCTATAGGAAACGATCAAGACTCAGATATGGATGGGGATCAAACACTAAATGAGAATGATCCATCCACTGCCGTCACCACGATAATTCAGCAAGGTTTAAATGGTAAAGATGGACTCAATGGTATACCTGGTGCGATTGGCCCTATTGGTATCCAGGGGCTGAAGGGAGATATTGGAGAAATGGGTCCTCAAGGGATACAGGGTGAGACTGGGGCTACGGGAGCTACTGGTGCTCAGGGTATACAAGGTGAGACTGGGGCTACGGGAGCTCAGGGGATCCAGGGGATACAAGGTATTCAGGGTGAGACTGGGGCTACGGGAGCTCAGGGGATCCAGGGGATACAAGGTATTCAGGGT
>JAGOAT010000033.1 GCA_017983775.1 Candidatus Saccharibacteria bacterium
GAAGAAGCTCAGATTAAAAAATAGTTTAGGTAATACCTACCAAGACTTTGAACCAATTGACCCAAGCGAGGTTCGTTATTACCACTGTGGTCCAACTCCCTATGATTATGCTCATATTGGTAACTTCCGGAGTTTTTTATTTGCTGATATCTTAATCAGAACCTTGAAGCTTGCGGGGTACAAGGCTACTAGTGTGATTAATATTACAGATATTGATGATAAGCTAATAGCAAAAGCAAAATCTGAATTAGATGATCAGGCTAGTGATTCGGATATCCTGATTAGGGTTAAGCAAATTGCTAGATATTATGCAAGTATCTTTTTTGAAGATTTAGAAAAACTAAATATCAGTAAGTCCAGCTTTAGCCAAATTGTCTGGGCTACCGAACATATTGCCAAAATGCAAACCATGATCTTGGATCTAGTAGAGCAGAAGCTAGCATACCCTGGCACTGATGGAATATACTTTGATATTCGCGCTTATATTCAACAGGGACACAGGTATGGGCAACTTGTTGACTTAGATCTATCAAATCTAGAGATAAATGTGATAGAAGATGAGTATGATAAGGAGGATGTTGCTGATTTTGCGTTATGGAAATTTCAAGTAGACAATCAGCCTGCTTGGGATTTCGTTTTAGGAAATGGAATTAATCTTCGAGGACGTCCCGGATGGCATATTGAATGTTCGGCAATGAGCACTGAATACCTAGGAGATTATTTTGATTTACACACTGGTGGGGAGGATCTCAAGTTTCCTCATCACGAGAATGAAATAGCCCAGTGTCAAGGTAAACAGGCTAAGTATTATTTGCATAATGCAATGTTGATGGTTGAAGGTCACAAGATGAGTAAAAGTCTTGGCAATATTGTCAAGCTTGCAGATCTGGAAGATCCTTTGGCTTTTCGTTACCAGGTACTTAGTACGCACTATAGCTCGATTATGGATTTTAGTGAGAATGCTCATCAAGCTTCGATTCAAGCACTTCATAATTTTCGGATTAAATATAGCAAGGTTCTATATGCCAATAAAGAGCTGGTCAACAAGCCTTCTTGTGCTATTAGTGCAGTATTAGATGCTGGTATTGTAGAGAAATTTTATCAAGATTTTAGTGAAGCAATGTATGATGATCTTGCTACTCCTAGAGCTTTGGCTAGCTTAGCAAAATTAATCAAAACAGATAGTCTAGATCCTGTACTATTAAAAGCAATTGCCTGGGCGGATCAATTGCTCGGTTTAGATCTGACAATTGACTATCAAGCATTTAACGAGCAAGAGATTAGATTGATTGATAAACGTAATAATTCTAGACTCAAGGCAAATTATCAAACTTCTGATCAGCTCAAAGATGATTTATCTAGTAATCATAATATTGATTCAATTGATCTGAGTTCTGAGTTAAGTCTTTATTATCGTAAGGTAGTTTTATGAGAAAGCTTTTTTTTCAAGGCATCAAAGGGGCTGGTCAGGCAAATTTAGCCTTGATTGCTAAACGTTTGGGATATCAAGTGCTGGGTTCGGATACCAGTCAGCATTTTATTACTGATCAAATGCTCAAGGAGGCTAAAATCAAGGTGATTGATTTAGATCAAATTAATCTAGAATCAGCAGATAGCCTAATCTATTCAGCAGCTCATGATGGCTTAATGAGTTTACAAGGTCAGGAAGCTAATAGGTTGGGTATTGATTTGATTCATCAGTCGGAGTTTATTCACTTGCTCGAGCAGCAGTTTGAGATGTCAATTGCAGTTGCTGGCACTCATGGCAAGACAGGGACTACTTCGCTTTTGGCTTTTGTCTTGGAGAAGCTGGAGCCAAAGATAGCTTACATGATTGGATCAAGTGCCAGCAAGATGCCGAGTGGTCACTATGGAGGCAAAGAGTATTTTGTCTATGAGGCAGATGAATATGGGGTAATGCCTCCAGTAGATTTGCGCTCCAAACTGGATCTGATCAATCCAGATACTTGCCTAGTTACCTCAATTGATTTTGATCATCCAGATGTTTTTAAGGATTTGAATCAGATAGAGCAGACTTTTATTAGGCTATCTAATAGAATAGCGAGAAAAAATGGCTTGGTTTTATATTGTGCTGATGACCAAAACTCTGTCAGTACCTTTGCCAAGTCTAGCGCTAAGCTCATTGATTTTGGGTATAAAGCAAAACAGATTAAGATTCAATCAGTCACAATCGGTCAAAATCATACAGAAGTTAGCCTGGTGTTTGATTTGGTTACTAGATCTAATCAGCAGATTAATCAGGTTGAGCAATTTCAGCTACCAATTTTTGGCAAAAAGCTAATTGGTAATGTGGCTGGGGTCATTGGTTTACTAGTTTGGCTAGATTATCCTATTAAAAAGATAGCAGAGATTATTAAGGACTTTCCTGGTATCAGACGTAGACAAGAGCTAATCGCAGTGACTAGGGATGATAACTATCTTTTTGATGATTATGGACATCATCCTGTAGAGATCAGAACAGTGATTGAAAGTATCAAATCCAGGCTTCCTGAGCGTAGATTGATTGTTGTTTTCCAGGCCCATTCTTTTTCCAGGACTATTGCTTTTGCCCAAGAATTTGTGGAGGCCTTGGCTGAAGCTGAAGTAGTAATCAATCTGCCGATATTTGCATCAGCTAGAGAAAGGGCAGAAGACTTTAAGGAACTTGATCTGGTCAGGATTGCTAAGAAACAGGGATACGATCAATTTTTTGCAGCAGAAGGGATAGGTCAGGCGGCTGACTTGGTCAGGCAAAATATTCGTCCTCGAGATATCATTCTTAGTCTGGGTGCAGGGGAGAGCTATAAACTATTTGATTATCTTGAGCAATTAGTATGAAGGTAGAGGTTGAAGATCAGTTTGATTTATCAAACTATAATACGCTCAAATTAAAAGCCTATGCGAGAAATTTTGCTCGAATTGGCAATCAGAAGGAATTAGAAGCTCTGACAGATCAATATCAAGGACAACCAATCCATGTTTTGGGTTCGGGATCAAATATCGTATTAGCCAGTAATTTGGTTGATGGGTTGGTATTGCAATTTGTTAATCAGGATATCCAGATGGTTAGGCAGGATCAAGATGTCAGCATTATTGAAGTTGGGGCTGGGATGATCTGGGATCAATTTGTAAAATGGTCTGTAGATCAAGGCTTTAATGGGCTAGAGTCACTCAGCTTGATTCCAGGTACGATAGGAGCAAGTGTGATCCAGAATATTGGGGCTTATGGATATCAATCAGGTGACTATGTCGCCTATGTCAAGGTTTGGGACAATCAAGACAGGGTCTGGAGAAAGCTCTTAGCAGAAGAGCTTAATTTTGGCTATCGAAATAGTATTTTTAAACAAAATCGACAATTATTGATTTATAGTGTTGGGTTTGCCCTCAGATCTGGTGATATAGCTGAAGTGAGATATCATAATATTCTTGGTCAATCCGAGGGGATAGGGCTTAGTCCTGCTCAGTTAAGAGCTCGGGTGATAGAGACTAGGGTCGGTAAGTTTGGCGATATTATCAACAATCCTAGTGTAGGATCATTCTTCCATAATCCTTTTATTAGTAAATCACATTTAGTAAAACTTCAGCAAGTATATCCCGATATCGTTCATTTTGATTATTTTGGTCAAGAGAAGGTTTCCGCTGGCTGGCTAATCGAGCAATTAGGTTATAAGGGTAAGGTTGTAGATGGCTGGGAGATATCTGCCAAAAATGCTTTGGTCTTAATAAACCGTGGCGGTTTAGCTAAAGATCTGTTAGGTTTGGCTAGCAAAATTCAAGAAGAAGTCAAAGAAAAATTTGCAATTGGTTTAGAAATTGAGCCAACAGTCTGGTAAGATAGTAATCATGGAAAAAAAATACGATCTAATTATCTTGGGTTCTGGTCCAGCTGGTCTGACTGCAGCTATTTATGCTACTCGAGCAAAACTTAGTACCCTAATACTCTCTGGTGAAAATCCTGGTGGACAGCTAACTACCACTAGTGAAGTAGAAAACTTTCCGGGCTTTAGCCAGGGAATATTGGGTCCTGATCTGATGCAGTCGATGGAGGAGCAAGCCAAACGATTTGGAGCTGAAATAGTTTTGGACCAGGCTTATGAGGTTAGTTTTACTGGTGAGCATAAATTGATTATGACTAGAGAGAATAAGTATCAGTCTAGAGCCGTAATTGTCGCTACAGGTGCTAGGGCAAAATGGTTAGGAATTGCCAGTGAGGCTAAATTTCAGGGCAAGGGCTTGTCGGCTTGTGCTACTTGCGATGGCTTCTTCTTTAATGATAAAAGGGTAGCTGTGGTAGGCGGTGGAGATAGTGCAATGGAGGAAGCGTTGACTTTGACTAAGTACGCTAAATCAGTTGATTTAATTCATCGTCGAGACCAATTATCAGCCAGTAAGATCATGCAAGATCGCGTACTTAAGCATCCAAAAATCACAGTCCATTGGAATAGTAGTGTATCAGAGATCATTGGCGACGAGTTTATATCTGGTGTCAGATTAGATGTTATTGGTAGTCAGGAACAAAAAGACCTTCAGGTGGAAGGACTCTTTGTAGCAATAGGTCACCAACCAGCCACTGAAATGTTCCAAGGTCACCTAGATTTAGACCAGATGGGCTATATCCAGGTAACAAGTCAGGTATTTACCTCTGCTCAAGGTATTTTTGCTGCTGGTGATGTAGTAGATAGGCGTTATAGGCAGGCGATCACTGCTGCTGGACAAGGTTGCATGGCTGCACTCGAAGTAGAGAGATATTTGGCTGAATGAAGCCAGTTAAAGCCAAGATTTCTGATAGCTGGAGGCTTCGAGACTTGATCAGGGGGTCTTTGGTTGACTTTGCCTATTATCCAGAGCAAAAAATAGATAAAATACGATCACAGCATCGAGTATGGGACTTAATCAAAGCTAGGTTAAATCCAGATAGAACTATTTATCTCATCAAGGATGATTCCAGATTGGTAGCTTATTTGATTGGTCACAATCAAAACAAGGATAGTTTTAGTCTAGATTGGATCTATGTAATTCCAAAATACCGATCAAGGGGTCTTGCCAAAGCTTTGCTTATAAGACTAGAGGAGGATTTAGCGAAAAAGGGTCTAGCAAAAATCGAGTTAATTAGTTACAATGCTGGAGGGTATTATCAGCAAATGGGGTATAAATTCGTGTCAAAGCTGGAGGTTGAGAATCAGCTTATAGTAGAAAGATATCAAAAGAGGATCAAAGGAGAGTCTAGAGCGTGAGTTTTTCAAAATGGTTTTTTAGAATATTGATTTTTGGAGAAGTGGTATTGTTGTTGGCAGTACTCTGGTTTCTTTATGGGCAGAGGCAATTCGATTCATTATTCGGTGGTAATCAGTCTGATAATTCTGGCCAGAGTATTGTTGATAGAATAGTTAATAAGCCAGAGCACGGTAAATTGATTAGTAGTGGTGAACCAGAATATTTTGATCTGGTTAATACCAAGACACTAATCAATCAGACTAATCAGGGAGTTGAGCCAATCTATCAGGTCACCAAACAGGATATTGTTTTTAGTTCTCTGGGTAAGAATGATCGAGAAATTGAATTAAACGCTCGAGTTTATTTTCCGGATAATGTTGAAGTGGCAAAAAAACTCCCTGTAGTAGTTTTTGCTACTGGTACGACTGGTATTAGCGATATCTGTGCTGCTAGCTTAGAGAAACCCAATCTTGAACCAACTGCAATTAATAATTGGGGTAATTACCAATCAGAAATGATTAGTTATGCTTCACAGGGATATATTATGATTACTCCTGACTATGAAGGCATGCGCGATCCTGAAGATATCCACCACTATATGATTGGTGAGCTTGAGGGGCGAGTAATGCTCGATGCCTTACTTGCGAGTCGAGAAATGGCTAGTATTAAGTCAAACGCTGATCAGGATTTGACTTTTATGTCTGGGTTTAGTCAGGGTGGACATGCAGCTTACTGGGCAGATAAAATCAGTCAAGACTATGCCAGTCTGACAGTTGATGGAGTGGTTGGGTTTGGGCCAGTTAGTAGTGTAACTGATACAATCCTTGGTATTGCCAAAAATGCCAATATTAATTGGTTTACACCGTTTGTACTGTATAGTTACCAAGATTATTATAATCAAACATTTGATACTAATAGGATCCTTTTACCAAATTATATATCAAGTCTCCAGGGTGATATTGAATCAACCTGCGTTAACGCTGCTCTCGGTAAATGGCCATGGAATGGTGGGGTTTATGATCAGACTGTTGAGAACAACAAGGCCCAGCTCTATACATCAGAGTTTCTCGATGCAATTGCTAGTGATAATTTAGAGAGTTTTGATGATTTGTTTTCTAAGACTGATGCAAATGAAGTGGGTAAGGGCAAGACTGATAGCTATAAGTTAATTAATCAGGGAGACAAGGATAATGTAATCCTACCAAGTCAGTCTGACAAATTTTTTGATCGATTATGTCAAGCTGGCAATAATGTAACTTATGACAAATATCCCGTGACTCATTATCGCATTATGACTACTAGTTTTACTAATACAATTGCTTGGATGCAAAAGGTATCAAAAGGCACTGTTACTAGCCAGTGCCGTTAATGGGTTTGTCTCTTGTCATCCTCCGATTGTTCATAGAACAATACAGGGAATCTACTCCTGCTAACATTTGAATAATACATAATGCTGGATCTCCGGTCTTGCCCTTCGGGCAACCCGAAGATGACGGGGTGGAGTCATCCTCCGAAACCCGGAGGGTTTACGGGGGATCCAGTATTTGATACTTGGCACTATCAATTCCTGAAGTCCAAAGAACTTACTAAAGAATCAAGTACTTGAGTTTAATCTTTGGTCTCAGGCGATAGCAGTGATTTCTACTAGTGTGTATTGTTGTCTATGGCCTTGACGTTTGAGGTAACGCTTTTTTGGCTTGAATTTGACAATAGTGACCTTTTCAGCCTTGTAGTCAGGATCAATAAGCTTGGCCTTGACCTTAACCTTATCAATAGTTGGCTGACCTACTTGGGTAGAGGTGCCGTCAATCACCAATAGAGCATCAAATTCAATTGTTTTTTCTTCGAGCTTTTGATCGATTGCAATAGTATCTCCGACAGAGACAATGTATTGACTAGAACCATTTTGGATTACTGCTTTTTTACTCATAACTTGATTGATTATACATCAAAATAATCCAAAAGTACAATTAATTTCAAAAGATTGGTGACAGGCAACTATCAACTCCTCTTCGCTAACTAGCCCCACTATGTGCGATACTATAACGCCTAACATACTTCCTAGGATGGAAGCAGTTATTTCGGAATCTGAGAACATCTTTTTCTCCCACCTGTCAAAGTGCCCCAAGACTTTTCTCCAGGGAACAGCCTGATGACATAATAGGTATGACTAAAAGTCAATAGTAAGATCAATCACATTAGTGCTTTTTGCTTACCTGGAAAAACTTGCTATAATAAGGTTAATGCTTAAGTTAATTGCGGTGACCAATCAAAAAGGAGGTGTCGGCAAGACCACCACTGCCGTCAATCTTGCTAGCCTCTTGTCAAGATTGGGCAAAAAAACTCTACTAATTGATCTAGATCCTCAAGGCAACGCTTCTACTAGCTTTGGTCTAGATAAGACTTTGCCTGGAACGTATCAAGCATTGATCAACCCAAAAGTTGCTAGGGAGCTAGTTCAGACTAGAGGAAGCTTGGATATCTTGGCTAGCAACTCTGATTTGGCGGGGTTTGAAGTGGAGCTGGTCAATTATCCAAATCGCGAATATTATCTCAAAAGTTTAGTTGAGACACTAGATTATCAATTGGTCATTGTGGACTGTCCTCCATCACTAGGG
>JAGOAT010000034.1 GCA_017983775.1 Candidatus Saccharibacteria bacterium
TACATATGTCGCCTGCGATCATTATCACTTAGATAGACATCTACCTTGCGAGATTTGTAAACATTACTTCCAAGTAGCAACCCTGAGTTGGGCATACCTTGAGGAGCAACTATCTCTTTTCTAGCTGTTCTCTCAATCGGAGTAGCTACAACACCTGGGATATCTTCGGGCAGATGCCAAATGGTTGCCAACTCAGCAACCGACAAAATTGTATGACGATTCCTAACTGGAAAAAAGTGAAATATATAATCAGTTGCTAATTTTGCGCTGTCTTTGGTCTTATAAAACTTTAAGTTATTCAACCCTTGAAGGTTAAACTGGGTAAAGCTTGATTTGATATCATTAAGGATCATGCTTGACCTAGTTTGCTCATCTGAACTGACAATCACCCTGACCAAGGTCTCAAAGGTTGGTAAATTGGCCTTGTCATTGATTTGTTCTGACTTCTTTTGATCTTGGGCACTTGGACCTTTTTCTGAGCCACCTGACTTACCAGAATCTGCTTCAGAATCTGGATGCTTAAAGATAGCAGTAAAAAATACCTTATAGCTAAACAAATGCTTGAATAAATCCTTCCAAGGACTATCCTTATGTGTACCCTTGGCCATTGCGTCAGCCACGGAATTTGCTGACTTGTACCATTTCTTATTAGTATTAGGCCTGATTAATATCTGGATTGCTGCTCCATCATCGTCTGATAACTCAGACAAACTATTGAGTAAAGAGCCAATTGCGTCAAACTCCATGTTGTGATAATTTGCGATTGGATAATAACTGGACTTACCTAGATAGAATTCACCACCAGTAATAGTCTTGATGTTGGACTTATCGGAAAAAATATTATGATCTTCGACTTGTGTAATCTGAACATTAGGATAACCTGCACCAACTGCTTTCTTGACAGATGAGACAATACTGTAGGGAACTACTAGATAAAAATAGATTCTTTGACCTTGGGCGATTACCTCAAGGGCTAGATGTTTGTGTCCATAAAGCCTACCGACATTCTCCCCTACTATTCCCGATATTTGAGTCAAAGCTGCCTCAGCCCGAGCAACATTAGCTTTGAAACTTTCCCTAGAATCTTGCGATCCCCCTTCACTCTTTTCTACAGGTGGCAGCTGAATTAGCAATGGTACCATTTTAAGAGACCTTTCTAAGTCCTTAGTCTTGCGTAACTTAGTCAAATAATGGGTTGCCACTACAAATACACCGAGTACAATTAAAGTCAACCCCAATACTAATACAAAAAATGAAACTAGATTCATTGATCTTGCTTAATATCTAGTCCTTTAGCTTTTTTGAGGTATTCAACATTGAGACCTGACTCTGCTATTTCTTCATCTCGAGGTTTACTAGCTAAATCTGAGATAATCTTTTGAGCTTTACCAACAAATTCTTTAATCATCTCCTGATCATCGGAGGCCAGACTAGTGGGTTGTGCAGTTTGACTTTGACTGCCCTTTGTCAGACCATTGACTGGACTTGCTGAGCTAAGACTTGATACAAGAGTACTGGTCGAACCTATCGAGGGCATAGCTGCCCTAGTATTAGCTTCAGGAGCCGATACTACCTGCTCCCTGGGTTGAGCCAAATTCAATTCGGGAGAAGCCTGTAGCCCTGCTTGGCTCCCTGATATTGTTTCTTCAATCATCTTATGTTTATTTTAACATAAAATTATCAATTTCACCTGCCATAATTGATTTGAGATCTTTGACTTCTACCCCCGTTCGATGATCCTTAATCAACTGATATGGCTGAAAAGTATATGTTCTAATTTGTTCACCCCAGCTGGCTGATTTATCTTGGCTCTTGAGCTGACTTAGATCTTTCAAATGCTGTCTCTCGGCTAGATCTTCAAGCTTGGCGTACAGTAGTTTCATCGCAAGCTCCTTATTTTTGAGCTGGGATTTCTCGTTTTGGATAGCTACTACGATGCCAGTAGGCAAATGGGTTACTCTGACTGCCGAATCTGTCGTATTAACACTTTGCCCACCATGTCCACTAGAACGGTAAGTATCTATTCTTAAGTCATTTGGATCAATCTCCACTTCGACCTGTTCTATTAGTGGCAAAACTTCGACCAAGGCAAATGAAGTCTGACGAAGATTATCCGAATTAAAAGGGCTCATTCGGATCAAGCGATGTACTCCTGATTCACGAGCCATCCAGCCATAGGCATACAGACCAGCTACCTCAAACTGGATTGACTTAATGCCTGCTTCGTCGCCTGGACTCTTACTAATCAATTCTATTTGATATTGATGTCTTTTGGCCCATTTGAAGTAAATTTCAGACAAAATTTCTGCCCAATCCATAGCATCAACTCCACCAACTCCAGCACTAATTGTCACTACCGCATTATCTTGATCATGCTTGCCATCAAATCGACTTTCTTGAATCAAAACCTCTGCCTGATCAATTACTGCTCTCACCTCGTCTACCAAATATTGATCCAGATCTGGGCCTAATCCTGTGACTATTTCACTCGCTAGATCCAAATTCTCGAGCACCTTGTCCCAAGTTTCCAAAGCTTTATCCAGTTGCCCGGCTTGTTGACTGATTCTTGTCGCTCGCTCAGGATCCTGCCAAAAATCTGGATTATTAATATCCAGATTAAGACTGGAAAGTTTTATTCTTTTACTGTCAAGATCTTGCTTTTTATGCGCCCTAACAAATTTCTGATAGACTTGCTTAAGTTCATCCTCAATATCTACTGTTTTTTTCATATCTATAGTATAACAGAATCAATACAAATCTAGCTTTACCGATACCCACAATAAGGTGTATGGGGGTCAAAGACTGTTTTCATACAACAAGTAGAGAATGTTGATTTAAAAAGCCAAAGAAATATGACAATAATTGATCTTGTCGCTTCTATCCAAAAATCTATTTTGAAATATTACCACTATGATATTTTCGGTGGGTATCTTTGAGCTGAGGATCAGTCAAATGAGTATATACTTGAGTAGTAGATATATTAGCATGCCCCAAAAGAGATTGGACACTACGAAGGTCTGCTCCATTACTGAGTAAGTCAGTCGCAAATGAGTGCCTTAAAGTATGTGGTGAAACATGCTTAAGAATACCGGCTAATTTAGTGTAGCCCTGAACCATCCTCTGAATACTTCTTGGACTAATACGCAATTGTTCACCTTGATCTTGATCTGATTGCAGGCCAGAATAATGACGAAATAATGGCTGAGCGTAGTCTTCCCTGGCCTCTAGATACCTATAGACTGCCTGATTAGCCTGATCTGAGATATAAACTATCCTATCTTTCTGTCCCTTGCCTCGAACCACGAACTCTCCAGTATCAAGATTGATATCAGACCTGTTGAGTCCAGTCAGCTCAGAGACCCTTAAGCCAGTAGAGAATAGTAAGTTGATAATAGCAAAATCTCTTCTACCAATCTCCGTATGTTGATCAATCACTCCCATTAATTTTGATACCTCATCGGGGCTAAGAAAAGCCACCTGTCTACGCTTGACTTTGGCCAATTCAATCTGATCCGCTCCTAGGGTTTTGATACCCCTTTTTGCCAAGTACTTGAGCATCCCTCTGAGGGCAATTAGATGATAATTCTGGGTAGTTCTTGATATCTTGCGACCATCATCTAGTATGATTCGGTTAAGCTTTTGTCGCCAGCCAGTGACCCTATCTAGATCCAATTTAGATACTTCGACCTCTTCACCGTATTGATCTGCCATATAATCCCAAAGCCGCCCAAGATAGCTAGAATAATTCTCAATAGTCTTAAGCGAACGTCCCTTCTCGACTTCTAGATAATCCAAATAGTTACTAATTGCTTCTCCTAGCTCCATATAGCAATTTTATCATATCTCCCCTAGCCTCTTGCCTTGACAAAACCAAAACCTACCAAATATCGCGGACAGTCCGCGACATCTCCAATCTGGCAAGTTAGTAAAAGTCGCGGACTGTCCGCGACAAAAAATATGGTGTAATATGTCGATAAAACCAAAGAATCCGAGCTACATATGCAGCCCGGATTCTTTGGTAATATTTTTGTTTTTTAGACTTGCTTGGGTCTTCTTAGAAACCTAACTTTTCAGCTCTTTTTCTGAGCTGATAGTAACTATAGCCCAGGTAACTCAGAACTAAGCTAGCAAACAAGATAGACAAGGTACTAGCAAGACCAGTAGCTGGAGTTGTACCTGATGGGACAACTACAGGGTTGGTACCAGGCACTGGAGCCTTACCACCCTGAGCGATTACCTGAGGAGTAGTAGTTGATACACCTGCAACGTTAGTAGTATTGGCTTGATTGGTAGTATTTGTTACATTGTTAACATTGTTGGTATTGGTTACATTGGTAACATTCTCAACATTTGTTACTACTATATCCTTTTCACATCTAAAGTTTGCAGAATCTTGATCATCTTCGCTAGCATCCTGATTACTTGGGGTAGAATCAATATCTTCTTGATCTGCCTTAGCAACCTCTGCGGTATTGGTAATAGTCTTATTCTCACAAGTCTTATCAACCTTGACCTTGATTGACAAGGTCTTAGTCTGACCAGCATTAAGCTCACCTAGCTCCCAGATCCCTGTAGCAGGGTCGTACTGACCATCAGCGCTGATGAAGCTTACTCCTGATGGTAACTTGTCTGAAACCTTAACTCCGGTAGCATCAGCAGGACCTTTGTTGGTCACACTGATTTGATAAGTCAGTACTCCACCTTTACCTGTACTGTTCGTACTGATTGATTTATCTAATTCGAGATCAATAGTATTGTCTACAGGGTTAACAACTACCTTATCCTGATCATCTTCTATAGGATCATGGTTGCCTGGAGTAGAGTCTACATCCTCTTGATCTGCCTTGGTCACTTCAGCGACATTGGTAATCTTGACCTCCTTGATTACCTTGACTGTGATAGTCAAAGTCTTGGTTTGACCTTTAGCTATTTGACCAACTGTCCAAATGCCTGTAGCAGGATCATAACTAGTGCCTTCTGGGGCATTGCTGGAAATATATTCTACTTCGCTAGGCAATTTATCAGTAACTTCTACACCAGTAGCATCTCCTGGGCCTTTGTTTTCCAAAGTCAGGGTATAGGTCATTTGATCACCTAGGGCAATCTCAGTAACATCAACCATTTTGTCCAATTCCAGATCAATTGGCTGTTCACTGACACTAATTACTACCTTACAAGCTTCTGTCACAGCAGTCTTACCATCAACAGTTTGGATCACTAGGCTAGCAGTATAATTACCAGCTTTTTGATAGGTATGGCTAAATACGCCACTACTATTTGTGTCATTTTGTCCATCACCAAAATCAATTTGGTAATTAGTGATATTGGTGTTCACTACTTGGCCAATACCTGTGAATTCTACAGCTAATGGAGCTTGGCCAATAGTCACACTTGCGTCTAGATCCTTACAGATATAAACAGGCTTGTCTTTTGGATAGATACTAGCACTATCAATATCATCTTCACCAGCTACTCCGTTACCAGGGGTAGAGTCGACATCAGTTTCGTTCATATTGCTGATTTCTGCTGTATTGGTGATCACTGAATCGATTTGAGTTACCTTGGTCTTGATGATCAAGGTTTTGGTCTCACCACCATTGATTGTACCGATATTCCAAGTGTTGTTATTGAACACTGTAGCTGGAGTAGTAGAGATGACTTCTAGTCCAGCAGGAATAACATCCTTGACTTCTACACCAGTAGCTGTAGTGTCTAGTTGGTTTTCTACTGTAATAGTCCAGTTGACAATATCGCCGACTGCTACCTGAGACTGATCTACAGTCTTAGTTAGGGCTAGGTCGTAGACTTTTTGATCCAAGCAAACTTTAGCGTCAGCTTGATCATCTTCACCAGCTACTCCATTACCAGGAGTAGAATCAATATCTACTTGATCAGCCTTGCTGACTTCAGCAATGTTGACTATACAATCCTTATCAGCATTAACTTTAACCTTGATAGTCAAAGTCTTGGACTGACCCTTATCAAGACTACCAACACTCCAAATACCTGTAGCACTATCGTAGTCACCATTGCTTGAAACAAAGCTAACTCCAGTAGGCAATTTATCGAGCACTTCAACCCCAGTGGCCTGATCAGGACCATTATTAGTCACCACAAGACTATATTCGATTTCTTGACCCTTGCTAACTTTTTCGGCATTAACCTGCTTGGTTAGCTCTAAATCAATCTGATCAGCATCTTTTGGATAGATACTAGCACTATCAATATCATCTTCACCAGCTACTCCGTTACCAGGGGTAGAGTCGACATCAGTTTCGTTCATATTGCTGATTTCTGCTGTATTGGTGATCACTGAATCGATTT
>JAGOAT010000035.1 GCA_017983775.1 Candidatus Saccharibacteria bacterium
GTAGTAGATATTATTACCAAAATGTTTCTTACCTGAGTAGAGTAAGATAGAGATAGGCAAAATTAGATAAGCTGCTAATTGATTTGGTCCTCCCAAACTCGAGAAAGCTCGATAAAAATCTAAACCAGGGCCAATTGGCTGATTAATACCAATTAAATTACCGTAGCCGAGTAGCTTCAACCAACTTTCTGGAGTCAAAAACTGACAAATAGCCAGTAACCCCACTAATGCTCCAGGGTAAATAATCATCTTCAGATTAAGCCTATAATCAGACAATCTAGCAATCAAAAAAACCCCAACTGGCAATAAGCTATAACGTAGTCCGTAGGCAATAGCTTTAAAGTCCAAATGATTGATATAGCTAATAACTAATCCAATCAATATGTAGCCTACGGTTAGCAATACAATCTGACTCAAATAACTATTCTTTATTGATTTTAAATCAAACTTAATTCTTTGGTAGTTAACGACCAGGGCTAAGACTAATAGCAAAAACAATACAATATCTTTGACTATGTTTAGTCCCGAACTATCAATGATATAGTATCGACCGAGACTAATGATTAATCCATAGAATGGCATCAACACCACCATAATACCTAGTACTCGGTGGATAAACTTATTATATGCTTGATTAGTCATCTTATTGATGCGAGATTACACTACGCATATAGTCATCAAGATTCTCTAAGGCAATTCCAGCGCCTCTAGCTACAGAAAGCAATGGGTCACTGGCAATATGAGCAGGTACACCAGTTACCTTAGTAATCAATGTATCAATATTACGAAGCAAAGCACCTCCTCCACTGATCAGGATACCTCTGTCGATGATATCACTAGATAGTTCTGGGGGTGTAGCTTCCAAGACCTTCTTGATTGCTAGAATGATTGAGCTTAATCGTTCGCTGATAGCTTCTGTTACTTCATTTGAGGAGATTTCAACAGTCTTGGGCAATCCTGCGGTCATGTCTCTACCTCTTACCGAAATCGTTTTCTTGGCTTCGAGAATCGTAGCAGAACCTATTTCTTTTTTGACATGCTCAGCTGTTTGATCTCCGATGATCAAATTGTATTTACGTCTAAGATAATCCGCAATAGCTTGATCAATCTTGTTTCCTCCTATCCTCACACTACTCTGCGCAACAATCCCCCCAAGAGAGATAATCGCTATCTCGGTAGTTCCACCACCTATATCTACAATCAAGTTTCCAACTGGGGAGGCAATTGGTACTTGGGCACCAATTGCCGCTGCTACTGGCTCCCTAATGATATAGACTCTTTTTGCACCTGCTGCCAATGCGGCATCAATCACTGCTCGCTTCTCAGTCGAAGTAACTCCAGCAGGCACACTAATCATCAGTTCTGGCCTAGTCAAACGAAATCTACCAAGAACATGGTTGATATAATGTTTTAGCATGGCTTGAGTTGTCCGATAATCAGCAATCACACCATCCTTGAGGGGATGAGAAGCGGTAATTACTTCTGGTGTTCTACCCAACATTTCTTTGGCCTGCATTCCTACTGCTACTACTTGATTCTTATCGACACTGATCGCTACCACACTAGGCTCATTTACGACAATTCCCACTCCTGGCTTATACACCAAAAAATTTGCTGTACCCAGATCTATTGCCAGACGATTTTTAAGACTAAATTTCAATCCTCTTCCCTCCAAATATCTACCCCTAAATTACTTAATTTTTCTTGGATATCTTGATAACCTCGATCAATATGTTGACTATCTTCAATCACTGTTTGACCCACCGCAATCAATGCAGCAATTATCAGAGTAGCCCCAGCCCTAATATCTAGGCTAAAAACTCTTCCTCCGTATAATGGAGTAGGTCCACTTATTAGACCTACATGAGTTTCTTTAATAATTAGATTTGCCCCCATTTGGCTAAGTTGATGAAAATAATTAAGTCTTCCTTCGAATATTGTTTCGAAAATCGTTGAGGTACCATTTGCTTGAGTTAACAGAACCGCCATGGGTGCTTGCAAGTCAGAGGGAAATAGTGGATAAGCAGCCGTCTTGATCTCTAGGGGTTGAAGTTGTTGACTAGGATATATTTTAAGTGTAGCCGGATCTTCCCAAAAATAATTTACCCCCATCTGATCAAAATATAGCATCATTGCATGATGATGATTAATATCCGCATTACTAATCACTAGTTCACTTTTAGTAGCAATCGCAGCAATCGCAGCTGTACCAGTTTCTAGCTGATCAGGGATAATCCTCCATTGATCAAGGTTGAGCTTCTCGGTCCCCACTATCAAAAGACTAGTATTGTCTATCCACTTAATGTTTGCTCCTGCCTGACTCAAAAAATTAACTAAATCGATTACATGAGGCTCTGTGGCCAGCAGTTGATACTTAGTAGTACCCGGTAGACAGACAGCTAACATGATCGCCATTTCGCTAGCAGTCACACTTCTTTCTATAATACTAACTTCTCGATAACTACCAGCACTAGGGGTTTTTTCTAATACTGCTTCCAGATTCTCACCATCGGTCTGATAGGATACACCAAAACCCTCAAGTACCTTATAAAATGCATCCATTGGCCTAGCTCCTATCTGATCTCCACCTGGATAGCCCATTCTTGCCTGACCAAACCTAGAAAGCAATGGGCCAATCAACATATTAGATGCTCTTAAAGCTGCTGTCAGATCTTTGTCAATAGTTTGATTACTAATATTTGAATTGTCGATCTTCCATTGGTTCCTATTAATTACTTCAATCTTAGACCCCAAGCTAATCAAGATATCTTTGATGGTTTTTACATCCAAGATATCTGGCAAATTATCTATTATTACAGGGTTATCCAGCAAAAGGGTTGCAATCAAGATGGGTAGTGCTGCATTCTTGTTGCCAGAAACATTCCAGGTTCCCTCTAGTTTTGCAGGACCATTAATAATCATTTTACTCATAGCAAGATTATAGCATGTTTAAGGGTAGGAAAACCTATCTAGCTACTAATTTTAGTCTCTTAAATACTTTATCTTCTAGATTGATTGATACTAAATCCTTGCCATCTAAGCCAAATAGAATTGGGCCAACTATTTGTTCTGATAAATTCATAGAGTTACTACCATCGAAATCCACAATACGCGAGCTTGATTTGTTGCTAATTAAATGATGATTGTCAAACCAAAACATCTGATCATCAAGCTCTGCCGGATAGGCTATACTTGGCTGATCTGGGTAGTACATATCCAGAGTATTCCAGCCTGTCTGATCTTGCCAGATCAAATATCGATTATCTGGGCTAAGTTTCAAAGCCGTTGCTTGGCTGGATAATAACTCTGTTTTAAGCTTAGACCTATAATCCCGGTACCAAACGAGTTTTTGGCTATCTGGATAAAATATTACCAAACTATCAGCTCCACGATAATCCACGTGCTTAACTTGAATATTTTGATCAGCTCCAAGATCTTCTAATAGACTAACAAGCTTCGGGGCACCAGTATCAAGTTGACTTAAGGTTAATCGATCTTTATCACTAGTAAATATATAGATTTGATCTAGTTCTGACTGATAGCTATATAGCTTACTGGTGATCACGGGTCCAATAGTTTTATCGGT
This sequence comes from Candidatus Saccharibacteria bacterium, assembly GCA_017983775.1. Taxonomy (NCBI): domain Bacteria; phylum Candidatus Saccharimonadota; species Candidatus Saccharimonadota bacterium. Next base: position 3,587 of record JAGOAT010000035.1, read on the forward strand.
AAGGTTGAGCACTCTGAGCTCAGAATTATTAACCCAAACAAGCTTATTTGGCTGATTGGGTACGAGGATTAATTCACCATTACGAATCGACATCGACTGATCTAATCCAATCAAATCACTACCAGTGTAATAAAACCAATACCCTTCCTGTTTGTCATTCTCCCCTCGTAAGAGCAAATTCTTATTGTCGCCGACTTTGACAATTTCAAGCTTTGGATAAGACTTTGTAGTTAAGCTTTGATCTTGCTTGATTGGTAATAATTCTGGATGTTCGAGACCATCTGATTGATCATGTTGATAATAATTTAGTTGATAGTCTACATCGGACTTTGTCAAGGCTAGACTCGTTTTTCTTGAACTAGACACCTGATAATTAATTAGCTTGTAGCGATCATCATTGGTGGTAACCAAATCAAAATCTTCAAACACTGGCTCTTCAGGCACAAGAATTAGGTAATCCAGAAAATCTACTAATCCTTCTACTAAATCTATTTGTCTTTGCCAAATCTGATAATCAGACTTTTCCACCCGAACATCAAGCGAGCCCGGATTAAGATCGTTGATTTCGACATTGGTTGTTTTGCCAAACAATTGGTTATCAAGGTAGATACTAGCTTCCTTGGGGTAACTATCTATTCTCAGAATAGCAGAACGCACCAAACTCAAATTTGACCTATCTAACCGGTAGCCTAGGGTATACAGAAAACCAATAGCTGTTAGGATCGTTAGCAAAATTGAGCCGACAAATAATAACAATAAGTCTTTTCTTGGTATTGGCATTGATTAGATGGGCAAAAGCTTGATAATCCACTGAATGAATTTGGAGCTTATATTGGTATCGGCACCTGGCAGAGCTACCTCTGGATTATTAGCAGGGGTTTCAATAACAATCTTTTGTGGCTCTGGATCGGGAGAAACTTGCTTGGCATGAATAATCAACCTTTGCCAATTGGTACCAAGCGGCCAGCATGTAATCAGCGTCAATGTTGGGTCAGCTGTCGGTTGGATTACGCTGATATCAGTAGGTTCGACTATCTTTTCTTCACTAACCTGATAAATGTATTTCTTAGAATTGTGATTGATCTCGATTGTATCACCTAATTCCAGCTTCTCAAGTAAAGCAAAGATATAATTATACTCTCCGGGAGCCCATGGATCATTGGAAGAATGACCTACTATTACTACATTTCCTGGATCACCAGGTTTTGCAGTACCTCCGAAGTGAACTACACCATTTTGTAAACTTGCCTGAACATCTGCTTCTACTACGCTTGGCTGGTAAACTACTGGAGCCTGGATCGCAATCTTCGGAATATTGATCATCTCGCCAGCTGGTGCATCAGCAGCTTCTTCCAAGACTTCAACTTGCTCGAGCTTACCCAGGGGCTGGCTAGAAGTGTCTTCGGCTGCCAAAGCATAGCTGATTTGACTACTAATTACTGGCCAATTAAATGCGACAAAAAAGGCTATGACCCCGACAATACCAACCGTACTATAGATCAGAGTTTTTTTGAATCCAATGAAGATTTTTTTGCGTTTATGCTTTTTCTTACCATCACTAAAGCTGATCGGATGCTCATAAACCTGACCACTGATTGCATCATATTTTGGTGATAAATTGACTTTAGCTCTAGACATAATATCCTCTAATCTGTAATATTAGTTAGGTAGTGATTTGATTATACATAAATTGGATCTCTAAGTACAGAATAAATAAATATATAAACTGCTGTTATTATAACATGAAATATATTTATTACAAGATGCGGATGTGGTGGAATTGGTAGACACGCTAGCCTTAGGAGCTAGTGCCAGTCTCTGGCGTGAAGGTTCAAGTCCTTTCATCCGCACCAAGTTTGACTTTTTGGCTTACGACCATAGTCGCAAAAGGCTCTTTCCAGATAAAGGAAGGGGCATTTTTGTTATCTAGGGTTACGTTCAAAAGCATTTTTCGTGCAAGTATGTCCTTTTCGAGTGGAGTTCCAGCTCTCATCTTGTCGTTTGGTGTGTTCTCGAACTGATACGTCTTAAAGTGTAAATCCTGTATACGCTCTAAATCAACAAGCTCAATAATCTCGCTACCTTCTTTCATATTGCGAGACAAGCGGTCGGGCGACCACGTTAACAAGCCGTGATACTTGTTTGTCTGAAAGCCCTCTATAATGTGGTCGAATATCGGGCGTTTACCAGACTTTTTAGCTGACGCACTTTCTCGAAAGATGTCCTCTTTACGTACTTTGTTATCGAGCTGGTCGGCAAGCTCTAAACACTCTTTTTCTTGGTCGTCGAAGGAGCGGACTTACTTACTCTCGTCGTCGGTGGATTTACGGCAGTAAATAACATAACTGCGTTTTTCTTTCGGTAATATACGTGTGGTGTCGGCTTTTGTCTTAACAAAATAGTCAGTTAGTGGTTCTACGCTATGTTTACTAGCAGGTAGCTTGAACATATCGGGGTTATCTTTAAGACTAGCGTCTACTATAGCTTGGGTCTTGCGTAACTGCTCTTGGCTAACGGGTATACGCTTGTGTTTGCGTCTAGTCTTTTTCTCACCTGCCATACTTGTAATTATATCGCCTAGCTTATGGGTTCAACTGTTTTTTGGTATATGTAATTAAAGTAACAACTTTGGTAGAATAACAAGACAAGTTATGATTAGAACCGTTTATAAACACGTATTGAGTGCTTATGGTCGCAATCTGGGCATCTGGATTGGGCAAGCTGCTGCAT
>JAGOAT010000036.1 GCA_017983775.1 Candidatus Saccharibacteria bacterium
ATCGTGGAGACTGTAGCAGTATTACCTCCAGCTGGGTCAATACTGACAGTACCAGCAATATTATTGCTGAGATAGTTTGAGCTAATACCTCCAAAACCACCATTGGGTACTACACCTGCATCATTACCAATAAAGTCTACATAGTAAAATCCATCTGAATCGTTTTGGAGGTAGGCTGCTTCGGCTGAATCAGATAGACTACTTAGTGTCTCTGAAGCTAAACTGGTTAGTGTGTCTAGGGGTTGGTCTGGATTAGATTGAGAAGATATATCCGAATCAGCCGCTACTTGTTGGTTGGATTGGTTATTGCTAGGGCTAGGAGTGACTTGAGCATAACTAAGCACTGGGAAGAATGTGTTGAGAGCCAGAAGAAGTGTTAGGCTGAGACCTGTCCAATAATTCCTAATATTAGTATTTCGACTCATCTACCCTCCTAAGCTAATTGATATATGTTTTATTTGAGGGTTTTATTTTAATAAAGTTTACACCAAGATAAGTCACCACCAATCTATAAACATAATCATTATATCAATTGGACGGTTTAATGCAAATGCAAAATACTATCCAAATGTCAGTAGAAGTGGATCCCCCGTAAGCTCTCCGAGCTTCGGAGGATGATAAGACAAGGGAGGGGTCCAGGGACGAAGCTATACTCCCCAAAAGCAAAACCCATACCTTTGACTGTGTCTTACAGTACATAACTGTCACTATTACTCCTCATCATATCTACACATATGATTTATCACAATAACAATAATTCTAGATCCATAATCTATCACTCCCAAGCGAACAGGTTTTGTTTCGGGCGGTGATATGAGTCTATTTGCCGATACAGAACTGTCTAAAAGTTGCAGTCAAAACCTGATCACTGACGGATTTACCTGTCAACTCTTGACATATTGATATTGCTTGTTCGAGTTCTATGACAATTAGTTCCTGATCGAGTTCAGCCTGGACTAGATCTAGTATTTCTAAAAGTTTGATTTTGAGTTTAGAAATAATTTCAACTTGCCTATGGGTGATGAGATTTGGTTTTTGAAGATTGAGGGCTAGTCTACCTACAATCTGCTTTTTGAGTTGATCAATTGATTCTGGCCGGTTAATGCTAATAGAAAGCTGTGACTTTTGTATTGGTTGATCAATGTGGTCTAGCTTGCTGATTATTTCTAGGGTAGATGATTGATAGGGGACAAGAAGTTCTTTGATATTGGTCGATGGGGTTACTTGGTAAGCCTTGAGATAAAGAATTAAATCAGCCGTGGGAATTAATTGTTTAGCAAGCTTGATACCCTCTAGTTCGATTTGATCAGAGCTATCTTGATCAAAATCTAAGATACCAGCCGTATCAATAAGATCAACTATCATGCCATCAAATGTGGTCTGAGCTTCCAGATAGTCTCGAGTGGTACCTGATTGGGTGGAGACAATTGCCCGATTCGCACCAAGTAATTGGTTAAACAAACTAGATTTTCCAGCATTTGGTAAGCCAATGATCAAAATTCTGGGAGGATTTCGGAGTAATTCTAGATTTTTGCTACTTATTAAGTCTTGGTCTAGTTGATCAATCAGCCTTGTTAGATTAGATTTGATCTGAGTATTATTCAGGTCTACTACATCTTCTTCGCTAAAATCCAACCCTACATTGACTTTGGCAGTTAGGTCAGTTAGTTCTTGAATAGTTGAAGAGATTTCTTTACTGAGACCACCCAGTATCTGATTTCTGGCTTGATCAAGTAAGAGTGAATTATTGCTAGTAATCATTTCGCTAATTGCTTCAGCCTGGATTAGATCTAATTTGCCAGCTTGGTAGGCTCTCTGACTAAACTCACCAGCTTTTGCTAGGCGGACGCCAATAGCTTGGTAGGCATTAATGATTTCTTCAACTATCAATACTGATCCATGGCAAGTAATTTCAATCATATCTTCTCCCGTAAAGCTTTTAGGTGCCTGGGAATAAACAACTGTGACTTGATCTATAAATTTATTATCAGGACTTACTAAAGATACTAGGGTTTGAACTTTTGGAATGAGTTGAACCTCAGTCTCAATTAGTTGATAGGTTAAGGCTAATGCATTAGCTCCACTCAAACGTACTACTGCTAAAGCTGCATTTTGATAGGCAGTTGAGAGCGCTAGGATTGTTTCTGACATAGTTTCTAGCTAATAGCTAATGGTTGTAGTCTGTCCGTTTTCATCAATAATCACCGCTACAACTGCGCCTGCTGGAAAGTTTGGACTGTATCCATTCCAGCTAAATTGACTAGTCTGAATGCCCTGAGATATACTATTGTAAAATAATTCGATGCTAGCGATATCAGCATTACTAGAGCCTTGGGCTAATACGCTACAAGTATTGATAGCGCAAGAGATTGTTCCTGTAGGTACTGAATTATTAGATGTAGATTTCTGAATAGCATTACTCTGAGCTTGATACAAAGCCTGATCAATCACAATAGCATAATACGAATGAGTCCCCGCACTAGCACCGGTATCTGTGTGGTTAATCGTTCCCCCACCCGCAGGAATAGAAAATTCTTTAATCTTATTGCCATCACGATAGAGGTCAATTCTGGACAAGTTATGAGTGCCCTTACTAGCATTAATCACTATAGCTCCATTACCAGCACCAGCAGCAATACTGATACTAGGCGGGGCGTCATTGCATTGATGAACATTGTCTTGTTTGGTTGGTATCACTCCACTGCTCTCCCCAAGTGAGGCAGCCAAGGCTGCTACTGGACCAGCCCAAGCTTGATAATTGGGGTCTTCTGGGGGAATCTCTGCCTGAATACTTGCACCAACAATCTCCACTCTAGCTTGAGCGGGAGTACATTCGGTAGCAAGTAAGCCACTGATTCTGTCAATCACTGCTCTGCTGGTTTGTTCAGAGCTTCTTGGTTGGTACCAACTGGGAAATAGATCTTTGCGAGTAATTTTTGTAGAAGAAGTTGGTAGTTTGCCAGTGTAGGCATCTAGGGTGACTTCTTTAATTCCTTCGGGACGTTGAAATTCTTCACTTGATCGTCCCTCTAGTGCCTTGTTCATGAAATAATTCCAAACTGGACTCGCAGCAGAGCTTCCTCCTGCACCTTTTGCCATAGGCGTATTATCATTATTGCCAGCCCAAGCTCCTGCAACCAGGGAAGGTGTATAGCCAATAGTCCAGCCATCTCGGTAATTTTCAGTAGTACCTGTCTTGGCGGCTATGTTTTGCCCCGGTAAGTAAAGGTTAGAGTTTGCACCAAAGATATAAGCTCTAGCATTATTATCACTCAAAACATTACTTATAAGATAGGCGATTTCTGGGTCAAGGGCTTGATTGGCTGAATTGGCTGGATCATGTTTTTCGATTGATTTACCTCGACTATCAAAAATCTCAAGGATATAGGTTGGATCAATATGAACTCCTTGATTTGCAAATGTTCCATAGGCTGAAACCATTTGGTACAAAGGAACTTCAGCGGCTCCAAGTGTCAAACTTAATCCATAATAATCAGCATCTAGGGTGGTGATTCCTAGATCTTTAGCTGTCTGTAGGGCATTGTCGGTACCCGCCAAGTAGAGGGCCTTGACTGCTGAAATATTCAATGAACCCTGCAAGGCTGTCCTAAATGACTGGACTCCAAATTGTCTCAAATCATAATTTTCTGGTACATAGTTGCCAAAATCTGTCTTGACATCATAAACAGTATCACCAGGACCATAATTTTTCTTATATAGTGTAGCTTGAACGATTGGTTTAAAACTTGATCCCGGTTGACGTCGAGCAGTGGCAACATTGAAATTACCATAACCTTCAGCTTCATAATCATAGCTACCAACCATTGCTAGGATTTCTCCGGTCTTGGGATCTGTTGCAACAAAAGCAGCATTACTACCCCCATAAGCTCTAACATTTTCCATGCCATAGTCAACTGCCTCTTTGGCATAATCTTGGAGTTTGAGATCGAGTGAGCTTATTACCTTATAACCACCCTCGCTAGCAGCTTTTACGCCAAATTTCTCCTCCAGCTGAGCCCTAATTACATCTACATAATGGGGTGCTATATTAGTGTTATTGCGGTTGGGATTGTATTTAACTTCAGCTAGGATATCGATATCAAGATTTTTTTGATATGTCTCTTGGTCGATATAACCTTGATCCTTGAGTATTTTTAGAATATGTTGTTGCCTACCGATCAAGGCTTCTTTGTTATTCCAATAGTAAGTGGGAGCTTGGGGGATGGCGGCTAACAAAGCTGCCTCGCTATAATTTAATTCAGATGCATCCTTGGCAAAGTAAGCCTGTGAAGCAGCTTGGATACCATAGATATTCGATCCATAGGGGATTTCATTGAGATAGAGCTTTAAGATATCATCTTTTGGATAAAGTTGCTCGATTTCTATTGCAAGAATTAATTCTTTGAATTTTCTGATCAGTGTCTGTTCATTACTCAATAAGGCATTTTTGACATATTGCTGAGTAATAGTAGAGCCACCTTGGCTACCACGCTTGAAAACATTGATATAAACTGCCCTAAAAAATCCCCGGATACTAAATGCTCCGTGCTTATAAAAATCCTTATCTTCAACAGCTACAGTAGCTTGCTTGATCGTTTCAGGCATCTGATCAAAATCAATAATTGTCCGGTTGATATCTCCATATAGCTCATAAATAACCGTTTCGCCTGTTCGGTCATATATCTTGGTAGTCTGCTCGCTAGCAACACTATTGATTTGATCTGGACTGGGTAAATCCTTAGCCACGAATAAGAATAATAAAATTAAAGCCAAGATACCTAGCGCTAGTATTCTCAGACCCCAACGTAAGATAAATGTCAACCTGGAATGGTTCCTAAGGTATTGTTTGACAAAACGAGGAAGCAATCTATCGATGTCAGTCAGATGTTTTGGTTTCCCGGTATCAAGTTTATTGGTGCGTTTAATCTTGCGAATTTTTGGCGGATCTTGTAGTTTGATATCAGTTTTGACAACTCTTTGGCGTTGTTTTTTACTCATAATATTATTTGTACCTTTAGGCTTTTACTAGTAGAGATTTGACAGAAATAAACCTAGGTTAATTGTATCACAATGGTGCCAAAGGTGGGAATCGAACCCACATGAGCGTATGCCCACACGATTTTGAGTCGTGCGTGTCTACCAATTCCACCACTTTGGCACTAAATTGATATAGTATAAATATTAATTTTTGATAAAGTACAACCTAGATGGTCCATATGTTTTGATTTTGATAGCATCAAATTGATTGACTATTGGTAAGGCTTTTGGTTGCTCAACAATCAAAACACCCTCTGATTTTAACAAATTTTTTGCGAGTAAGCCAGTCTTGGCATCAAAACTGACAAAGGGTGGTGCAAAAAATATTAAGTCGTAATGATTTGGTTCACTTGACAATACAAAATTTTCTACGTCCTGATAGAATAAGTGGTATGTTGGATTAAAACCTAATCGATAGATATTGATCATATTAGTCTTAATTGCCGTAGTCGCATCCTTTGAATTGTCTACAAAATCTGCTTTTTGAATGCCAAGACTTAGGGCTGTGATGCCCAATGCACCACTC
>JAGOAT010000037.1 GCA_017983775.1 Candidatus Saccharibacteria bacterium
GGTTTGTTTTGATCGGTCGTGGGATTTATGCATTAGCTGAATGGGGGTATAAGGCTGGGACAGTAGCTGATGTAATAGGCCAGGTGCTTGCTGATGCTAGACCTCATAAGAAATCTGAGATTGTTAAGCAGGTTTTATCTGTGCGTAAGGTCAAGGCTTCAACAGTGTCATTGAATCTTCAAAATAATAAAGCCTTTAAGAGGCTACCTGATGATTATTATCAACTAGCTTAGGATTCATGTTGCTCATGGAGGAGGAGTAGCGAGATGATCGAGGGTATACTTAACTTTTTTTTGGTAGTTTTGATCAAGTACTATGGCTGGTTGCCGTTGGCTGGTTTTTTGGTTTGGCGAATTATTGTTCAAAATCGTCAGATTAGGCTAGTAGAAGATCAGGATTATATAATATTACAAATCATTATTCCTAGAGAGAACGATAAGGCTGAATTGGCTGCCGAACAAATGTTTGCTAGTCTACATGGGATACTTAGAAGTAAGGCTGAACTCAGGTCAGGACTGGCTGTCCAAGAGTCATTGAGCTTTGAGATAGTTGGGACTAAGAATATTTATTTTTATTTACGTTGCCCAGAGAAGCTGGAACATTATGCTACAGGTCAAATCTATGCTCAGTACCCAAATGTCCAGATTATTAAACATCAGACAGATTATCTAGACGGGATGAAGGGTGAGGTAGTTGGCAGTGAGATAGTTTTGAAGAATAGCCAATTCTTGCCAATTAAAACCTTTAGTAACTTTGAGGTAGATCCGATATCTGGCATCACTTCCGTGTTAGCAAGCCTTGAACCAGATCAAAACCTTGCAATCCAGATGATCATCAGACCAGTTTCAGATGATTGGCATCATCAAAGTCAACAGGAAATTAATAAAATTAGATCTGGGAGGCCTTTGATTAGCAACTTTACCAATTTGCCAGCAGGATTAATGGCTTGGGTTAGAGATTTATTTCATGCATTACTGGTGGGACCAGTTTCGATTGATGACTCTGGTAAATCAGATAAACTTTCTAGTTTGGCTACCAGTCAGATCTCAGGGATAGAAGAAAAGGCTACTAAGCTAGGGTTTCAAGTGATGATTCGGGCAATTTATATTGGTGATCAGGTTCTTGCTCAAACTAAGCTTCAGGCTTTATATGGAAGCTTTAAGCAGTTTAATACACAGCTTAATGGGTTTAGGGCTGGCTCAACTAAGAGGGGAGATCAGTACCACCAAGATTTTAAAAATCGAGTTTTTGATACAAGGTATAGTTATATTCTCAATACTGAAGAATTAGCAAGCCTCTTCCATTTTCCTCATACCTCAGTAGAGACTCCAAACTTAGCTTGGACGGGTAGTAAACAGGCGGAACCGCCACAGACCTTGCCTGTAGTAAATCAAGCTCATCAAGCAGACACTAGCTTGATCGGTCAAACCATGTTTCGTCAACATAATACTAAGTTTGGGATTAAGAGGTCAGATCGAGCTAGGCATCTCTATGTGATAGGGAAGAGCGGTTCGGGTAAATCATATTTACTAACCTTGCTAGCCATTTCTGATATCTATCACAACCAAGGGTTTGCAATTATTGATCCCCACGGAGAACTAGCTAGGGACGTGATGAGTTACATTCCACAAGAAAGACTGGATGACGTAGTGTATTTTAATCCAGCAGATCGAGAGAATCCAGTAGCCTTCAATCCTATGGAGGTTACTAATCCTAACTTTAGGCCACATATAGCTTCTGAGGTCATCGGGGTGTTACATAAGATATTTGCTGATTCTTGGGGGCCTAGATTGGAGCATATTCTGCGCTATTGCTTGCTTGCTTTATTGGAATACCCGGATGCTACGATGCTGGGAATAGTCAGGATGTTGACAGATGCTAAATATCGCAAGAAAGTAGTAGATAACGTCAGTGATCCGGTGGTCAAAGCTTTTTGGGTCAATGAGTTTGCTACCTGGGATCAGAGGTTTGCATCAGAAGCAACCTCTTCTATCTTGAATAAGGTAGGAGCATTTACTGCTAACCCTTTGATTCGTAATGTTTTAGGACAGCCAAAATCCAGCTTTGACATTAGGCAAATTATGGACCAAGGCAAGATTTTGATCGTAGATTTATCTCGAGGTCTAATCGGGGAAGATAATGCTAGTATCTTAGGTGCATTGATGATTACGAAGATTCAGTTGGCGGCAATGAGTAGAGCAGATACTTTGCCGGCCAATCGGCGACCTTTCTATCTGTATGTTGATGAATTTCAAAATTTTGCGACTGAATCATTTGCAGTAATTCTCTCAGAGGCCAGAAAGTATGCATTGAATTTAACAGTGGCTAATCAATATGTTTCTCAGATGAGGGACGAGGTTAGGGATGCAGTATTTGGCAATGTGGGTTCAATGATTACTTTTCGAGTTGGTGCTGATGATGCAGAGTATCTGAGCAAATATTTCAAGCCAGTATTTAGTGCGGAAGATTTAGTCAATCTTGATATTAGAAATATTTATATTGCAATGAGTATTGATGGTCAGACTACCTTGCCATTTAGCGCCAAGACTCTAGATGTACCAAGTCCAACTTCTGATTTAAGCAATAATATAATAGATTTGTCAAGACAAAAGTATTCAAGCAGAAGGGAAGAAGTAGAGTCCAGTATCCTCGATTGGTCTAATCTAGGTAGTGCATCATCCAGACCAGAGACAAGTTCTTTGCAGGGAATATTGGAGAGAAGAAGGGAGCAAAATAAGAATAATAACAAGCAGTTAATTAGTAATGGTAATAAAATTCCTGAGCCAAAAAGATATTCCCGATAAGATTTAAAGATGTAACATGAAGAGTTAATCAATCCATATAATATTTCAGCAGAATTAATCTAGTGGATTGTCTGATTGTTCGTTTACAATAAAAAAACGGCATTGCCTGTGGAAAACTTTCTACTTAGTCGCAAAATATACATTGTGCGACTAAGGCAATATCTTGGGTTAGGTCAGTAGTAATATACTCTATTTGGAATTCTAAGATCAATATATTGGCGAATTTGCTCTATTGGTTTATCTCTAAGGACTTTAAGTAAGTTCTCGATTTGGACTTCTGCACTTCTAGAGCTATTAAATCGAATTTCTACTGTGTGGTTTGTTTGAACTATCAATTCTTCAATGCTTTCTTCGATATTGTATTTTTCAAAATCAACAAAATCTAGCTGTTCTTGATCGGCTTTATTTAATTGATTGATAAACTCGATAAATTGGTCGGTTGTTACTTGTTGCCCAAGGCTGATTGGCAGATTGGTTTTATCAAATACTTCTATCAATCCATTAAGTTCGGTTTTTGTATGGATAAGGTTGATTGATCGACCATTGGCATCAAGGGTATAACTCTGATTGCCACTTGTCCAGATTAATTCAGCTGGGTTTTGTTTAAAACCGATAGTGATAGTTTGGTTTCTATAATCCTTCTGACAGTTGACACCTGAATAGATTGGGTAGATTTCACCAATGATGCTGGATAGTTTATTACAACTAAAGGTCAAAATATTGCCATTAATAAAGTTATAATTCTTATCGGCTAACTTTTGAAGGTCAGTTTGGGTAATTGCGAGTTCTGATTGAGTTAATTTATAGGCTTTAATCTTGATAATTTGATAGAATAACACTACAAAAGCAATAGCCACTATGGTAGTAATAACTAATCTATTTCTCTTGGGCTGGTTGGTTTTGCGAGTCTTTTTACTAATAGCAATATTATTTTTGCGATAATTGCCAGATTGATGATGAACTGTTCTTTGGTAGCGTCTCATGCCTTAGTATATTTGGAGATATTAATGAGGATACCGATAGCAATTAGATTAATAATTAGGTTACTCCCACCATAGCTAATGAAAGGTAGAGGAATCCCCGTCAATGGTACCAGGCCAACCATTGCACCAATATTCATCAGGGTCTGCAGGGCAATCCAAGAGATAATTCCAATGACCATGAATTGGGAGAAATTATCAGGGGCTTTGGTGATTAGTCGAGTGGTACGCAGAATTAAAAAGATAAATAAAGCCCCAATGATTAATGAGCCAACTAAGCCTAATTGCTCACCAATTACTGCAAATATTGAGTCTGTATGGGCTTCTGGTAGATAGCCAAAGATTTGAATACTGTTTCCTAGCCCTCGTCCAGTAATGCTACCAGATCCGAGGGCAATCAAGGCTTGCTGTATATGGTACCCTGCTCCACTTGGATCATTGCTCTCTCCTAGAAAGGTTAATACTCGCTGTAGTCTAAAGGGTTCAATGGCAATCATCATCACGACTCCAGATAATAGTATGCCAATAATTAGAATCACTTCTCGTATTTTGGCTCCACTAAGCCAATATATACTAAGTATTTCAAGTATTAAAATTAAGCTACTGCCCAAATCTCTTTGCAATAAAGTAACCAGTAAGAAAACCATTATAATGCTTATTAAAGTAATCCAGGTTTTCTGTCCAGGATTCCTTGATAATTGTCTGGCTAGGTAGATAATTATCGCTAATTTGAATATCTCAGTTGGCTGAAGATTGATTGGACCAATTGCAATCCATCGAGTTGCGCCGTTGACGGTCTGAGCTAAGCCATCAATTAGTAAACTAAGGATTAGGATCACTGATATGCCTAGAATTGGTAAGGCGAATTTTTGATAATATTTATAATTTATTTGGCTAGCAATTAGCATTCCAGCTAATCCAATTATCAGACTAATTACTTGACGACTAAAATAGATATTAGTTTGATCCAACCCAGATGTTAGATTGAATCTAATATTTGAGCCAATAGAGTAAATAACAGTTAGTCCAATAGAGGTTAGGATCAGTGCAAGAATTGCAATTAAATAGTCAGGTTTGTGACGAATTATTCGAGACTTCTTAGATGGTTGCAGCATCACTAGATCAGGCTTAAAATAATCCCTAGCATGGCACTAATAGCTCCAATAATCCAAAAACGCATAGTTACCTTGGTTTCTGGCCAGCCAACTGCTTCAAAATGATGGTGTAAAGGTGCCAATCTAAAAACCTTTTTATTAAAAAGCCTTTTGGATCCTATCTGAATAATGCTTGAAAGTGTCTCAATCACAAAGACAAATCCAATAATTGGCAATAAAAAGAGACTATCAGTCAGCATGGCAATAATTCCCAGACTAGTTCCAAGGCTAAATGAGCCAATATCCCCCATGAAAAACCTAGCCGGGTAAATACTAAACCAAGTATAGGCTAGAGATGCTCCGGTTAGTGCAGCACAGAAAACAGCTAGCCCAATCTGGCCTCTCAATAAAGCAATGATACTAAAACTTGTAAAGGCCATACAGAGTAGACCTCCAGACAGTCCATCTAATCCATCACTGATA
>JAGOAT010000038.1 GCA_017983775.1 Candidatus Saccharibacteria bacterium
CTTTAACATCATGCTAGGATTAATTAGTAGAAAGGTTAAAATAGTTTAGGAGGGGGTGATGGTTTATAGTGATAAGGATATTATTAGGGCTTATCAGGAAGGTAAGATTGTCATTGATCCTTTTGTCTCTGAAAATGTCAAAGGCTCTAGTTTGGATTTGACTCTTGGTCAATGGTTTTATACAACAGAAGCTGATAAGGGATATAATTACTACAATCCGTACAGCAAGGGTGCTGTGGAACGATTTTTTGGTCAGGTTAAAAAAGCAATGCCTCATCAGGAATGGTGCAAGAAACACGGACTTGAGCTTTTTGAAGGAATTGCTCCAAATAACCCAATCATTGTCTTGGCACCAGGGGAAAGAATTCTAGCTCATACCAATGAGTTTGTTGGTATTAAGCCTCCAGGTACTACAAAAATGCTTGCTAGATCATCTTGGGGTAGGAATGGTATATCAGTTTGCTATGATGCTGGTTGGGGTGATCCTGGATATATCAATCGTTGGACAATGGAGATCTATAACAATAATCAAGACCATAGTGTCCCCTTGCGAGTAGGAGAAAGAGTTGCACAGATGGTATTTCATCAGACAGGTGATGTAGCACAATCATACGAAAAGACAGGTAAGTACCAAGCCTATGAAGACTTGGATCAATTGAAGCGCAATTGGTGTCCGGAGATGATGCTCCCGCAAAGCTACAAAGATCACCTACCCTGGATAGACTAGGTATGCTATGATGAAGGTATGCAAGATTCACAAATCTTAATACCAACTGTTATCGACAAAACACCTAGAGGTGAAAGAGTCTATGATATCTATTCGAGGCTCTTAAAGGATAGGATTATCTTTCTCGGTAGCCCGGTTGATGATCTTGTCGCCAACTCCTTGATCGCCCAGTTACTCTACTTGGATAGTCAGGATAATTCTCAAGAGATCAAGCTATATATCAATTCACCAGGCGGAAGTGTTTCGGCGGGTATGGCTATTTATGACACAATCAGACATATCAAATCTGCTGTCTCTACAACAGTTGTTGGCATGGCTGCAAGTATGGCTGCCATTTTGCTGGCTGCAGGAGAACCAGGTAAACGTTATAGTCTTAAACACTCTCGAGTTATGATTCATCAGCCTTCGAGTGGTTTTCAGGGAACAGCAAGTGATATTAGGATTGCAGCAGAGCAGACTATGAAGATTAAGACAATGTCAGAAAAACTCTTGGCCGAACATACTGGTCAGGATCTAAAAAAGATTCAAGAAGATATGGATCGAGATTACTGGATGAGTGCTGCAGAAGCTAAGAAATACGGGATTATTGATCAGGTAGTAACCTAAGTATTAATTAGTTATAAAATCCTTGACACAGTAGCTTACAGTAGTGTAAGCTACTAACTATATAATGGAATAAAGTGGAGACCAAGCCCATCGGGTATTGGTTTTTTTGGTTTTTAGAATAATTATTTTTAAGGAGAGGATAGATTTAATGAGTCAGGTGGCAACAAGAAAATACTTAAATCCCAGCAAGGATAGCATTGAATTACCTGGGTTGGTTGAGCTACAACAAAATTCTTACAAGCAGTTTCTGCGTGAAGGTATCGGGGAAGTCCTGGAAGAGGTATCACCAATAGAAGATTTTACGGGTAAAAACTATCATTTGAAGTTTCTTGATTATGTGATTGAAGAACCAAAAATCTCTGAGTCAGTTGCTCGTGATCGAAAGTCAACCTACGAGGCAGCAATTAGGCTAGAGGTAGAACTAACCAACAAACGAACCAAACAGAAAAAGAAACAAAAGATTTTTCTTGGGGATATGCCAATGATGACAAGTCGCGGAACTTTTATTATCAATGGAGTTGAAAAAGTTGTGGTTTCTCAGTTGGTGCGTTCACCAGGTGTATTCTTTAGTAAGGAAAAGACAGGGTATTTTTCTGCTAAGGTTATCCCTGCTAGGGGTGCTTGGTTGGAATTTAACATCTCAAGTAGTGGTGTAGTTACTGTCAAAATTGATAACAAGCGAAAAATCAATCTTGGTACTTTCTTGAGAGCAATGGGGTTTGCTACTAATCAGGAAATTCAAAAAACTCTGAAGGTTAATGGAATTAATAAGTCTGATATTGATTTTGTGGAGCAGACTTTGAGTCGAGATACCACCAAGACTACCGATCAGGCATTGATTGAGATTTATCGCAAGGTCAGACCTGGTGACTTGGCAACACTTGACAATGCCAAAACCGTTTTGGAGGATCTATTTTTTGACTCAAAACGTTATGACTTTTCTAAAGTAGGAAGATACAAATTTAACCGTACACTCGGACTCGATCCTAACTACGGTGACCAGACCCTAAGTCAGGAGGACATCATCCTAGTGATTAGAAAGATTTTAGAATCTAGTTATCTTGATGCTCCAGCTCAGGATATCGATCACCTGGCAAACCGTCGATTAAAAATGGTTGGTGAATTGGTTCAAAAAGCTTTTAGGAGTGGAGCGCTTAGGACTGAGAGGATTGTTAAGGAGAGAATGAGTGTCGCAGATTCTGATACTATTGCTCCAGTCAATCTTATCAACGTTAGACCAATCACTGCTAGCGTTAGAGAGTTCTTTAATAAGTCACAACTCTCACAATTGATGCAGCAAGAGAATCTCTTGTCGGAAGTTTCGCACAAGCGTAGGCTAAATGCCTTAGGTCCAGGTGGTTTGACTAAAGAAAGAGCCGGATTTGAAGTACGAGATGTTCATAGAACTCACTATGGACGTATTTGCCCAGTTGAGACCCCAGAAGGACCAAATGTTGGGTTGGTCTCTAATCTTGCAAATTTTGCTAGTGTTGATCAGTACGGATTTTTGATCACTCCCTATCGTAAGGTTGAGCAACTTAAAGATGGTAGAGCTAGGGTTACTGATCAGGTAGTTTACTTGGATGCACTAGAGGATGATCAGGCCGTAATTGCAATGGCAGGGACTGAAGTAGATCAAGATGGCTATTTGGTTGGCCCTCGAGTATCTGTTCGAGGTGTTGGTGGCGAGGCTGAAGAGCTAGATATTTCAGAGGTAGAATATATTGATATCTCGACTAGGCAGGTGATTGGAGTACCAGCTTCATTGATTCCTTTTGTTGAACACAATTTGCCAATGCGGGCCTTGATGGGCTCGAATATGCAAAAACAAACCGTGCCTAGCGTCAGGCCAGACTCACCAATAGTTGGTACAGGCATGGAGTCTAAGGTTGCAAAAGACTCAGGATATGTAATATTTGCGGAAGAAGACGGTAAGGTATTGTCGGCAACTGCTGATAATCTAATAGTTGAATATAAGGATCGACAAGTCAGCTATCCATTGATTAATTTTTTAAGAAGTAATCAAAAGATTGCAATACACCAAAGAGTCAAAGTTGATGCTGGTCAGAAGGTCAAAAAAGGAGAAGTCTTAGTCGATAGTCTAGCCACCGATAATGGTGAATTAGCCTTGGGGCAGAATGTTCTAGTGGCATATATGAGTTATCATGGGCTAGGATTTGAAGATGCAATTATTATCTCTGACAGGTTAATGCAGAGTGATAAATATACTTCAGTTCATATTGAAGAATACAAGGTCGATTTGCGAGACACTAAACTTGGGCCAGAGGTTCTGACTAGCGACATACCAAATGTTAGTGAAGATTCTTTACGAAACCTTGATATTGAGGGGTTAATTCGGATTGGTTCTGAGGTCAAGCCAGGTGATATTCTGGTTGGGAAGATTACACCAAAAGGTGAGGCTGATTTGTCTGCAGAAGAAAAGCTTCTGAGAGCAATCTTTGGTGAAAAAGCTAGGGATGTTAGAGATAGTAGCTTGAGACTTCCTCATGGAGAGTATGGCAAGGTAGTTGATGTTCAAGTTTTTAAAGGGAAGGATATCCCTAGGGAAGCTAGTGGAGTGTTGGCTAGAATTCATGTTTATATTGCTCAACTCAGAAAAATCTCTGTTGGCGACAAAATGGCCGGTAGGCACGGTAATAAAGGTGTCATATCTCGGATAGTGCCAGTAGAAGATATGCCTTATCTAGAAGATGGTACACCTGTTGATATTATTCTTAATCCATTGGGCGTTGTGTCAAGAATGAATATTGGTCAAATCCTTGAAATTCACATGGGTCTTGCGGCAGAAGCTTTGGGTTATAAGGTTGCAACTGAGTCATTTAATGGTATTCCAGTAGAAACAATTAAATCAGAGCTCAAGAGAGCAGGATTGCCAGAGGATGGAAAGTTGCAATTGACCGACGGACGAACTGGTCAGAAATTCGAAGAGAGAACTGTGGTCGGCTATAAGTATATGCTCAAGCTAATTCACATGGTTGATGATAAGATCCATGCTCGTTCTACTGGAAAATATGCCAAAGTTACCCAACAGCCTTTGGGGGGTAAGGCTATGGGTGGCGGACAGAGATTCGGTGAGATGGAGGTTTGGGCACTCGAGGCTCATGGTGCTGCAAATACCTTGCAAGAGATGCTGACAATTAAATCAGATGATGTGATTGGTAGATCCAAGGCTTATGAGTCAATTGTCAAGGGTATGACAATAACTGGACCTAGGATTCCAGAGTCATTCAATGTTTTGGTCAGAGAGTTACAAAGTTTGGCTCTAAATGTTGAAGTAGATTATATCGATCCTGATACTGGCATAACTGCATCTGGACAACCTGCCGACGACGATGATGTCGATGATGATAGTGCCGATGTCAGCATAAATGATCAAGGAGTTGATCTTTATCAAGAGGAAGAAGTAATAGTTGAAGTAGAAGAATTAGATCCATTGGTTCAGGATCAAGATAGTATTGAAAGTAATCTCTCTCAAGGAGGAAAAGATGATTAATAATGCAATGACTGATATCGAGGGGATTAGGGTAAAACTTGCCTCCCCAGAGGATATTGCGAGCTGGTCTCATGGTGAGGTAACCAAACCAGAGACTATCAATTATCGGTCTCAAAGGCCGGAAAAAGATGGATTGTATTGTGAAAAAATTTTTGGTCCAACCAAGGATTGGCAATGTTATTGTGGTAAATACAAAGGCATTAGATATAAGGGTATTACC
>JAGOAT010000039.1 GCA_017983775.1 Candidatus Saccharibacteria bacterium
CAAGCTTATTCGGCACTATGTCCCAAAGGGTTGTGATATCTCACAATATTCACAAAAAGATATCTGGGATATACAGCACAAGATAAACAACAAACCCAGAAAGATTCTTGGCTACAAAACAGCTACCAAAATGTTCATAAAATACCAAGAGGAGGCACTACATGCTTAAACAAGGAAAACACCAGACAAACAAAAACGAACCTAAAGGTTCGCTATATTCAATGGATGTAGTCGGTTTCGCGGTTGGGGGTTTCGGGCAGGATCCTAATGAAGTTATTGATCATTACATTACTCTTGTGTTTTGTCAAGTATAGCTACTTCAGCTTCTAGGTCATTGCGAACTTCAAAAGCTGACTTTACTACCAAATCCTGATAATTCGGTATCACCTGCTCCAAGTAGGCAATCGAACCATCAGGATCTTCCTCATTGATCTGATTGAACTGTTCGATCTGTTGATCCGTCAAGAGTTGGTAGACCTTTTGAGCAGTCCGATACTGCACCTCGTCTATTATCTTATCAAGGAACTCTTGATCTTCTTGATTTAGAGGCCAGCTCATATTAAACTGTTTGGCTAGCCCTTGGTAGATTGTTTGCAATTCTTGATCCATATTACTCCTTATATTTAAATATTTTTAGCAACTTCTCTTGTCAAGGCATTAATCTCATCAACTTTGAGATATATATTACTCCCTCCACCAATATAGCTTTCAGTTGCATCAAATTGATCAGCCATATTCGGAGTAGCCCTAAGGATACTGGCCAAAAGGTTGGCAAACTTGCTAGTCCTCTCGGGTCCTATGTCTTGAAAACCTTCTTGACCCATTAGGGCAGCAAAAATATTTTGCTCAAAGCTATTGGTCTTATATATCCTGACTGAGATGTATCTACTTTGTGGTACTTCTAGCAAATTTCCATTAAATAGTTGATTGTTCTCTGCGTAACTATGTACTTGATCTACGACTTGACTATTGTAGCTAGTATGGCTATAGCTATCTATCCACCTATCTGAACCTAGCCCAGTGGTAGTGGTAGAGCCTGAATTTGCCTCAGCACTACTATTGGTGGTGATACTTCCTCTGGTATCTACACTATCCTGAGGGGTCTGAGTAGTAGTGGTAGACTCAGATTGCTCAATCACTGTAGTAGTGGTATTTGGTGAAGTGGTCATGGACTCTACTGGGTCAATCTGTATAGTAGATGTAGTGGCTTGGTGTTCAGTGCTACCAGCACGAGACGTAGTAGTGTGTACTATCGAATCTTGATTAGCATTACCACTACCATTAGTAGACTCTGTTAGATCTGCTAGCTGTTTCCTTAGAGCCGTATTCTCTGATTGTAATTGATATATTCTAGCCTGGGCATCAGTAGCCAAATCATCTAGATCAACTAAACTAACTGGAAAGTCCACGCCGGACTCTTGAATTGCTTGATTGAGATCTACGCCATATAGTGTCACTGTCTCCCCTGGATGGATTAGGGGACTGCGATAGGCATCATCCCATCGAATCATCCCATCAAAACGGCCTTTGGCATCGGCGATATGATAAGCCCTATCTGCCAACCTAGCTACTAATTGGTCTGCATCAGCTGTCGGCATCTTGCTCAACTGATCAGCAAGACTATCTCTAATAGCATCCTGATAGCAAGCGATCACCCCATCTCCTCGATCTACTATATCCAGATAGTCTGACCCTCGAGTAATCTCACCAAATGATTTACTACCTATGTCCTGATGATCTGCAGCTTGGTTACTACCAGTCTGCCCAGTATGCCGAGCATGGTCACTAGCATTTGTAGAGCTAGAAGAAGCAAAGCTACGACCAGTAGCTTGATCTGTGGGATTAACCATATCCGGGGTATGGCTACCATGAGATCTTGATTCGTTCCATTTGCCATATACTGTCTGTCCTCCCCTGTTCTGAATAAAAGTATTTGAAGCAATATGCCCAAGATTTGAAGCGGTAAAGCTCAAAGCAGTCAACAAGAGAGCCCGCTTAAATGGATTCTTCTTATCTGGCAGTTTTAAGATGTTGGCATAAGCCTTCATATCCTGATCTTCAAGTGCTTTGACTAGAGCATCAGTATCGATACTTTCTAAATTTGCCTGATCCCGATCCATCGACATCGCTCGCATTAGCTCAAGATCCCTAGTAGCCTCTCCCTGGGCCCAACCAAAGGCGCCTGATATCCCCACTCTTGTTGCCCTACTAATAGCCATCCCAAATGTAATAGTATTGACCGGGCTCGCGAGAACGGAGCCTGTTGCAATGGCAGCCAATAATGCTGCAGCCGCATACTTCTTGAGCTTAGAAGACTCTTTGGGCTCAAAGCCTTCAGCCTGATTCTCAAATCCAGGCTTTGCCCCGGAAAGCCGCTTAAAAAACTTATTGCCCAAGACTTTTTCTACTATCTTCCTACCACCTTCAGTTCGCATTACCGCGATTCCGGCTAGACCGGCGCCTAATGAGATAGCACCAGAAAGTGGACTGAAAAAAGCTGCCCCAACCAAAGCATTGACTGCAACGCTAGCATACATCGATCGCCTTTGACCTTTCTCGGTACCCATAAATGTATTGATAAAAGCATGGGGACTGAGCTCTCTAGCTTCATTTCTAAGCCACTGTTCCAGTCCTGATATCTCAAGAACTAATTGGTTACGGTTTGCTTGATTTGGATTATCTACAGCAGGGTCTCCGGTGAGAGCTGTCCCTGTCTCGTCTATTATAGCGCTATATTTATCTTCGATATCCCTAATCATTATCGAAACTTTCTCTGACCAGGCTACTTTACGCTTACCTGATTTAGTCAGCCCACGCTTGCCTTCCCAGACATTATAATATGTGCGCAGTACCGACAAAACCAACAACTGTGTAACCTTTGGTTGACTATCAAAATCTGGGTTCTGATATATAGCAAGTGCTTTATCTGGATTTAGTAGCTCTACAAACTCATTGAACCGGTCATCAGTATCTATTGCAAATCTATAATCCTCTAGGTAATCTAGTGAAGAGCTGGAATCAACATAAGCCTTAATATTATCAAGAATTGTTTTAAGATCCTCCCTACTTCCAGTATTATTCTCAGCATCGACGATAATCATTTGATAGACTTTGTCTTTTAGTTCATCCCTGTCAACATCCCCATAACCAGCACCAAACTTCAAACTATCAATCTTTTTAGCAATATCATCTTTTATTAATTGAACCAGTAAAACATCCATATCTACCCCATCTGGTGCTGAGTTTAGACTTTCTAGCATGTCACCTAAATCAAGCTGATAGTTAGCGGTCTTGAGTTCCCCAGCCTGACTAATATACTGGATCTTAGCCTGATACTTGAGTCCTTTTCTCAAATATTCTCCAGATTCTGGTGAATCTGTCAGTTGATTAGATCTGGTCGCCCGGACTAGTCTAGGGTTTTTGGGGTCGGGATGTTCCATCGGATCTAGAGGAGGAATAATCAGATCTTGATCTCGATAAACAACATCCAACATGGCTTTAATTGTTGTTTTCTGATCTAGACTAATATCTTCTAACCTATCTACAAACAGGTCTCTAGCTGTTCTATCTAATGCCTTGACAGCTATAAACCTTTCAAGTACATCAAATAGCCAACCATTCATCAACTGTTCCATGTATGCATCGGAACCTCTGCCTAAAGAATCGATAGATTTCTCAAATACTAATTCTGCCATTTTCCACACAATATTCGGGTCTATATCTGCTGGAACCCTCCCTAAGTCTTCTAAAAATCCCTCTTTGGAACTCCTGAGTTCTATTGATTCATAACTTTCGCCCCTGGTGCGTTCTGGTGTTGAACTTCTAGTTTCAGTCATTTTACTTCTTCTCCATCTGGACTACTGCGAACTATCCTAATAATTGGTTGCCCATCATTCTTACGCTCACCAAACACAATAGCACCCTGGCCGGGTATAGACCGTATGGTCGGATTAGCCATATTTGCTACTGCCACTGGAAACCATCCTTCTTTCGATAAATCCCCTGGGGTAGTTTCACTAGTTGCACTATTGGCTGCTGTTGACTCCTCCCCAAATCCCTGAGTACTAAAAGAGCTACCTGGGCTGGAGGTTAGCGCTGGGTTACTTTCTCTGGTTGGTGTGCTACCAAATGATCCAGGTTTTCTAGGGGTACTATTACCAGGAGAGTGTGATTCTGGTATGTTTGGTGGGGCTTTTTGTCCAGAAGAAGGAGGGGATCCAAGATTGGGATGAGTTGATTCTGTACTTTTAAGCACAGCTGGACTATTGGCAAGATTAGATACGGCATCAGCCATTTCCCATCTAATCAGCCAGCAGTCCGGTCTAACCCTGACATTCTCCCGCCCAACATTTTGTGTAATATCCGTAGCTATAACATCAAGATGACCAAACCTCTCTACAACTTCATCAGGCACTTCGATCAAAATACTATTTACAATACTGTTGATTTTATCTATTGGACTATTATCTTTTATTATTTTTGGATTTAGTATTAGCTTTGCCACCTGAAGGATCCCCTCCGGATTAAATTGTATCGGCTGATCAAAGCTACCATACAAGTCCCCGACTTGATTTGCACTAGTACTGTGAACAAAAAATGCTATAGGATTGTTTCCCTTAGGCTCATCGGTATCCGTTTCATCACTCGAGAGCAGATACCAAGTATTATCACCTAATAAGTCGGTCAACCGAAAAAGTCTTTCTTCCGATAACCAATCCCTAGCAATTTTAGGGGTTTTATCATTAAATATAACTTCTATCAATCCCGGATAATTGGGTAAATCTGAAGAAGAAAGTGCTATAAAAGTCCCCCCTATCTCAGGCAAAAAATCCGGTGATTTATCTGGGCTTATTTGTTGTTCACTCACTGACATATTCCATATTCTGTTTTTATTTTACCTCTTTGATAC
>JAGOAT010000040.1 GCA_017983775.1 Candidatus Saccharibacteria bacterium
ACTCTTATCCCTGCTTGGTGCATATTCCAAGCTATGTGATAGCATTCGCATAGCGACACTCCTTCCTTGTTAATTAATTATCTAACAAAGATTATACGGGTGTTGTATTATTGGTGGGAATTTTCCGTCAATTTTATTCGAGCTTGAGACTAGAAAGTAAGCTTGAAATATCTTCAGACCCAGTTTGATCATTGATCACAAAAGCGCTATATTGAGAATTATTTGGTAAATTTACCAAATAGACCCTACCCTTAATATCAAGACCGTATTCAGCCATTTGATCCGCATTCAAGTTCTCAGCACTAAACTGGTAAATACTAAAACCATTGGTGGATTCAATCACGGTTGGATTAGTCAAATCTAAAGCCTGATTGGCTTGAGTCACCCCTTCTGAGGTTGAATCATCAAGCGCAAGTTTATAATTGCCTTGATCTTGATAAACTCCAGCTAAGTTATAGACAGTCCAACTACTAGCATCAGCTTCTGTGATACCGAAACTAATAGCACTTTTACCACTAAATCCAAAAACTGTTTTATACTGATCAACGATGTTAATTTCTCCATAGTCTTTTGGATATTTGAAGCTAAGTTTAAACTGAGAATTACTATACTCACTGGTTTGCTGACTAGCAATATTGCCTGAGAACTGAGCAATATTAGCCTCCAGAGACTTAATAAACTCTCCATTGGTCTTAACCTGATCAGTAAGCTGGGTAATTTCATCCTTGGTTGGAAATCCCAGATAATTAAATATCAAATAATATCCTACCCCCAGTGCTAGCCCTACCGAAACTATGATAGTAAACAACCATATTAGAAACCTTTTTGGAGCACTCGCTCTATTGTGGGAAATTACAACTTCTGGCTCACTAGAAAGGTCATCTACCTTGTCAGCCAAGTTGCCAATCATGCTTTGATTTACTTGACTGGCTGGGGCTACAGAACCGACTGGGTATTGCGAATTGACTGCGGGACTTTGCGAATTTGGAGCTACAGATTGATTTGGCATTGTCTGCCCCATTACGCCTGTATACGGAGCTGCAGGTCTAGGTTGAACCTGTGGTGAACCAACCGGTCTTCTTGGTACTTGACCTAGTGGTGGCTGGACTCCTGAAACTGAACGAATCTGAGGCCTAGTCGGTTGATTGATCTGGGGCCTTATAGGTTGTCCGGGCTGAGGCTGACCGCCATTGTAGTTTGGTTGTTGCGGTTGTTGGTAATTTGGTTGCATAGCTTTTCCTTTTATAATTCTTACGTTTATACAAATCATTATATAGTAGACTAGCCCCACTCGCAAGGAGACACCTTCTGCCATTAATTCCTATCAGGAAAGCAAAAAATATATTTTTACAAAAAATTAAATATGTATTTAGCTACCAGATTAGTCGAGGTGACACCTTGAGGTATTTTCGAGTTGATATTCTAGCTCTATAACTAAAGTACACAATAAACACTACAGTTTGTAAGGTGTCACCTCAATATTAGGAATTACGCCTAGATTCTTGATGCACTCTCCAGATAAACCTTGGGATAAATAATTGTCTTTTTAATCTAGTAGACGATGTACCACTTGGGCTAGTTAAGAGTCTCCAGGCCCATTCAAGATTGTGCTTACGAAGTATTGCGGGTGCTCGTTTATGATCACCACCAAGACTATCATAATCAAAACTACCACCCTCTGCGACGATCACTTTGGCTGTTATTACCTTATGATATTTTAGAATAAACTTTTCTTGCTTGCCAAGCCCCGTAGCTACAAATAAAATATCGGGACAAAACTTATTGATCTTCTCAATTATTTCTAGCTCCTGATCCTCTGAATAATACCCATCTAAAACCTGCAAATGATTGAATTTGCCAAAAATTTGATTGAGCTGATCCACTCTTGATTTAGGGTCATCTCCGCCAATAGTACTGATCTTAAGCTGATTTTTATGAGCATATCTCATAAGTGGTAGAGTGAAATCATTGCCTGCAAACTTCTCTGGAAGAACTCGACTAAACTTAGTTGGGTTAGAAATCAGTTCAAATAGACTCTTAAAGAGATCGATTAAGTTAGGTTTATACAGGGTTAAATAAGTCCCAGCCCATTGTAAAGCAACTCCATCTGGTACTATTATACCGATTTGATTAAGCTGCTCTATTTCGTTTTGACTAAAATTGTTAGGATTGAAATGTTCAACATAGGGTTTGATTATCACTAGAGGTTGGTTATTTTGACCTGACTGATCAAGTCTGGATTTAATTTTTTCGAGTAATTGATTGATTGTTATCGGGTCTATCATCCAGTCAAATATCTTGACTCTTGCCAGGGAAGAAAAATCAAAACTACTAGTCAATACCTCGAATTGTCTAATAAAATTCTCTGGTGAATAATCTACTGCAACTTGTTTCATCAAAGTGTCTGAGAAATCACTGGGATCAAACTCTTTTATTGTGCTAGCTAAGCTACTGGGGCTAATCAGATCAAGCAGGATACCAGTTTTGGGTTTAATAGTCTCCTTGAGACCACCAGCATTCCTAGCAATTACGGGAGTAGCTTGACTGAGAGCTTCGATTGGGGTGATCCCGAAGTCTTCAATACTTGGAAAAATAAATGCCTTTGCTTTGGCTAAAAGTATCAGTTTGTCCTCTTCTGAAACCCAACCTAGAAAAATAATATTGTCTAGATCTTTTGCAAGGTCTTCCAGTTGAGATTTTTCAGGACCATCACCTACAACTAATAGCCTATAATCATCTCCGAGCAATTTAAAAGCCTCGACCACCTGATCAACTAGTTTATATCTACTAAGAACTCCCAAATATATAAAATACGGCCTGGACAGATCAACTTGATCAGATAATTGTGGACTGGGTTTCAAGTTTGGATTTTTAATCAACTCTACTGGCGGATGAATAATCTGTACACTTTTTTTGTAATATTTTGAGATCCTTTTAGCTATATAGCTACTATTGGCAACCAACTTATCGATATCTTGATTGGCATGATAATCCCAGAGCCTCAATTGAGAAATATAAACATTGAGCAAGAGAAATGTTGGCCTAGCAAATATTGATAATTTTTCCAAATTCTCAACAAAATAACTAGGCCAGCTATCCCAAATCAAACGGTTTGGTGAGTTACAATAAACAATCTTGGTGGCACCAGGTTTCTTTGCTAGATTTTTAGTCCACCCAGATGAATTAATAATTAATAAGTCGTATTGTTTGGAAGGTAAACTTTTCAATCCAGATCTAATTAGAAACAGGAGGTATTTTGGGTTTTGCTTTAAAGCTTTGGGTAAGCGACTTAACCAGCTTGCCTTAACTTTACTTGAATCAAGATCTTGAAATCGATCTGGATCAAAGGTTAGGGTTAAGATATCAGCTTCTGGATACAGCTTGATTAATTGACGCAAGACCCTCTCAGCCCCTCCGTCTTTATGTGCGAGAAAATCATGAGCTATTGCTACTTTAGTCACTGATCTTTACCTTACTTCCAAGATAAGCAAATAAAACTACAGCCAGACTTGCATCGCTAAACCCGTGTAATAAGCTATTAATTACAAGATAACCCAATGCTAATCCGATTATTATTCTCCCTCGTTGATGATAAGCGTATTCAAAAATCCGAAAATAAACCAAAAAAATCAAGATTGCTCCCAGGATGCCAACTTGAATCATTTCTTGCAGAAAACTATTCTCTGGTACAAATCCAGACTTGAGTTGATAAGCACTAGCCCCAGCTGTGCCCAAACCATAGCCGAGCGGTTTATCAGTAATTGCTTGAATTGATTCCTTTAGATGATTAATTCTGACAGAATCAGAACCAACTAATCTGCCATCAAATTTACCATGTAGTAGCCAGCTTTCAACTCCTGTATCACTATAGATTAACAGTATACCCAATCCAATAGTCACAAGAACCATACAAACTCCAAGTCTTAACCAACTTTTCATATTCCAACTACTTGAGAATCTTACGAGTACGATAAGAACCATAGCAATCATTCCACTTCGTGAAAAACTTAACATTAGACCAATAATCATTGTGCTAAGGATAAGGTAGTAG
>JAGOAT010000041.1 GCA_017983775.1 Candidatus Saccharibacteria bacterium
GGCAAATACCTATCAAGCATGATAAGGTGGTCAATCATCCAGATAATCCTTCTGATCAACTATTAATCAAGACTACAGGTCTCAGAGAGAAATTGGTGGGGCGAGGTTTGGTCGAAGTATTAAATTATAGCTTAGTTAGTCAGTCGGAAGTTGCCCTGAGTAATTATCTAGATAGTCAGCATTTGGAAGTAGCGAATCCAGTATCTAGTACTCATAAGTATTTCAGGGCAGATTTATTGCCTGGTATCTTGGTAAATCTAGCAGATATGGTTAGGCCTGATCTTGACAATCAAGCATTGGGTATTTTTGAGATTGGCAATGTTTTTATCAAAGAAGATGATGGGTTGAGTCAGAGAATGAGATTGGCTATCGGTATATCTGGACAAAATTCTCTGCTTAGGGCGAGGCAAGAACTAGAGAATTTGATGATAAATAGCAATCTTAATTTACAACCTACGTATCTTGAAGGATATTTGCCAAATAGGGTTATCAAATTGGTGGACAGTGAAGATAGTGATAAATTGATTGGTTGGCTGGGTCAGATTAATCAGGCAAGATTGGAGAATTTGGGTGTACGAGACCAGGAGGTTAGTGTATTGGAGCTTGATCTTGAAGAATATTATCAAAGCTTCAATCAAAATCAAATTTATGCTAGTCCATATCCTTATCAGCTAACCAAGCGTGATTTAACACTGCAAATCTATGGTCAGGATTTGGATTTTGCTACAATCAAGGATTGCTTAAAACAGTTAGATTTTGTTGTAGATGTGTCTTACCAGGGAGATTATTACCATCAAGACAGTCGTGCACTGACGTTGAGGCTATATTTGGACACTGGTTCACAACCTAACAAACAAGTTATCTCTGAACAAATTAGCACAATCGAAGTTTTGATTTGGGAAAAGTTTCGTGTTAAAATAGAATAGACAAGTGGAAACGATAAAAAAACATAAGAAGATTGGTTTATCCTTGCTAGCTGTAGGAGTATTTGTATTGTTGCTCAACACTGGATTGCAATTCTATCTGGAAGGTAAGTTTTTGCCTGGTGTTAGTCTAGGGGGACACAAGCTCGGAGGTGTCAGCTTAGCTGAAGCAAGAGAGATGCTTCAGGTTGATAACAATCAGATCAAATTGACCTTAAAGATCGGGGATAAACAATATCAGTTTGATACCGAAGAGCTTGGTGCAACATTAGACCTTGAAACCAGTCTGAATTTAGCTTATCAATACGGTAGGCATACTCAATTTGCTTTGCTCAATCTATCTAATATTCTGGTGGATCAAGATCGATCGGACTATAACTTTAGTTATTATTTTGATCAAGATAAATTCGATCAAGTCACCAACAAGATTATTGCTGAAAGTGCAGAGAAGCCCCAAAATGCCCAGATCGTGACCAATGAAGGACAGATTCAAATTACAGATGACAAGCCAGGTAAATTGGTTGATGTAGAGGATTTAAAGCATCAGATTATTGCTGCTTTAAATACTGATCAGCAAGATTTGGTAGTCGAAGTTGATCCAGTTGAGACAGATGCCAAGATTCAGTCAAAAGACTTGATTACTGTCAAAAACCGAATTATTGAACTGCTTGATGGAGAGGTTAGTATAGATGTTGGTAGTAATTATTTTACAGTTGATCCAGTGACCAAAGCAAGTTGGATCAATATTAACAATCCAGGTTTAGAAGACTATAATGCAGAGTTGGATAGTGTAGGGTATAGTTTGAATAGAGACCAGATAGCTAGTTGGGTAGCAGGGGTGGCAACACAGGTTGATTTGCCAGTTCAGGATAAGCAGATAACTGCTGCTGGAGGAGTTACTAATGTGATTGCCGAGGGTCAGAATGGTAAAAGTATTGATCAGGTTAAATTAACGGATAGTGTTTATGGTCAGTTGGAAAATAATCAAGACAGAGTAATAGCAAGTGCTAGCATGATCGAGGTGCCATTTCAGATAGTTTACAATCAAGTGGCTGGTATTAAATCTGGAACATTTATTGAAATAAGTTTGGATCAACAGCATCTTTGGGTTTATGAGAATGGTAATATGATTTATGATTCCCCAGTAACTAGTGGAGCTGCTGGAGCCGGATTCCCGACCAATCGAGGGTTATTCAGTATTTATTATAAGACTACCAATACCAGGCTGAGTGGGGCTCCATATGGTTGGGATTATGACGTACCTGTAGACTACTGGATGCCTTTTGATGGGGGGATTGGGCTTCATGATGCTGAGTGGCGAACACAATTTGGTGGACCTGATTATTATTATGGAGGTTCACATGGGTGTGTCAATTTACCAGATGATACGGCTGCCTTCATTTACAACTGGTCGAGTGTTGGGACACAGGTCTGGGTACGCTAGGGTCGGTTCTCAATATAGGGCTAGTCGGTATTTTGACCTTTGTCTTGATTAGTATTTTGGTGCGGTTTTATTTGGCTGAGCGATCACGCCTAGCTGGTGCTGAAGAAGTGTATCTGGATCTAGCTCTTGTCGATCAAATAATCAATGAGGCGTTGGTGGGTCTGGGTGACATTTACAATTTACAGTTTGTTGATCTTGGATCTGGCAATGGGCGAGTATTGATACATATCAAACGCAGTGGTCAGTTCATGAATCTTATGGGGGTCGAGAAGTTTTGGTTGTTGCGATTTATTGCTCGACTTAGGGGTCAGAAGAGTTTGGGTCAAGATTTAAGAGATTTAAGTATGCCCAAGGATTGGTTGGGTAATAATACTTTGTATTATGGATTTTTGCGACGTGCTTTAGCGCTGAAAGTATTATCGGGGCTTGCTAGGCAGTTGGAAGTGGGTACAATTGTTTTGTTGGTCACGCCAGAGAAAATTGATAGTCAGGATTTGGGGGGTGATTGGAGGGTCTTGAAGAATCGGGAGCTTGGAAGATGGTGGATGCTGAGGGTTGGCAAATTTTAGTTATCGATTAAGCCTTGTACCCTGATTGATGCATCTTATGATTCGCAGAATAAGCTTACTAATAGGGGAAGGCTATCATAGGATTTTTGTTCAAATTTCTCATGGAGACTCTCCAGTGCCTCGATAGTTAGTGGGAATGCATATGTTGCTAATCTTTTTCTGCCCTCAATTTGCACATAGGTCAAGAGTCTATTATTATGAGATTTTAGCCAACTCATAATAAGATCAATTACTGATTGTTCCCAAGCTTCTCCTTGTTTAAGTATGATATAGCTAGCCTGTTCAGGCATGTCTAGAGTATTAGCTGATAAGACATTCTGGATTTCATCCAAGATATTAGCTAACGTTTGTGAGTCGCCTTCCGGGGATTAAATATAGGTTTTATTGGGGCTAGGCTAGAATCAGCAAAAAAATATTTCTGGGCGAGTACGACGAACATCGGATTGGTTTTCAAAATGCTTAGGATTAATTTCGGAGGCTGAGTGATTCTTTGAGCTTGATATAACAAGTTTAGTTTATCATAGGGTATCATATATAATAAGTCTATGCAGAAAGTTCGAGATAAGCTGGTGATTGGGATTGACTATGGTAGTCGTCATTGTGGACTAGCAATCAAGCCAAAAGGTCAGGATGTCGTTGTGCCAGATAGGACGGTTGACACTCAAGATCTCAAGGATAGAATTGGTTTGCATAGTCCAGAGCTGATCGTTCTTGGTTTGCCAACGGGTGTTGACGGTCAGGAGACCGAGCAGACTAGAGAAGTGATAGGGTTTTATCAAAGATTAAAACAGGAATTACCCAGTGTCGATATAGTTTTTCAGGATGAGTTTGCTACAAGCATCGATGCCAAGAAATTGTTAACCAAACGAGAGCAGAAGCTTCCAATCTTAAAGCAAAAAGATCTATTACACAGCTATAGTGCTACCTTAATATTAAGGGATTATTTGATTAGCTTAAGGGAGCAGGGATTGGCTTGAATAAGGTAGCTCTCTATTCGGGAAGCTTCAATCCTAT
>JAGOAT010000042.1 GCA_017983775.1 Candidatus Saccharibacteria bacterium
TAAACCGTACCAATGTCTCAGTCACTCTAGGACAAGACTGTAACAACACCCAAGTCTCTGAATGTTTTGCACCAGACAACTCCATCTTCATTGCTACCCCTCCTGGGTTTGAGGATCGATTGGGGGAGAGTAGTGGAGAAGTTGTTTATTAGTCTCACTAGCAATGTCGGCAAGATTCAAAAAATTGGCTGGAGGTTTGCTCCTGGTATTTATATTAGGCTTTGTTTGGTATAGTCAGTCAGACCACCAACTGTTTAAGCTTGGAAGCTTTGATCTGGATAGAGATTACCTTCTGGATAGAGTAGAGTTAGCTCAGGATTATGGGATAGACCCAGAAACTGCCCTGAAAGCCACGGAGAACTTCAATCAATACTACCAGATTTCCAGAGAATTGGGTCTTGAGATTACCAAAGAAGATTTGATAAATAGTGGCTATTATCTTGAACAAAAATACCAGGAAAATATCCTATTTCGAGCTAATACTTTCAAGAAAGTCTTAGATACAAAAATAGTTGGCCTATCCAAGGGACAGTACCAAGGTTCATTATTTGTATTTCCAATGGTTGGTTATAATAATCAAGAAGGAGAGATCACACAAGCTACTACGGAATCAAAAGAATATGCTCTAAGTAAAGCTCAAGAATATCGAAAGGCAATTATTGAGGGGGCTGATCCAGATCAATTAATAGAACAAATCAAACTAGATCCAAAACTGGCATTACCAATGGCCGAGAACAGCTCACGAATGATTGATTATACAGAGCAAGATAATTGGCAAAACAATCTTGGGGCATATCATGAAGAGGTGATTGAGGACTTTGAAGATGGTATTGATGTAGGGTTAGGGGAGATCAGGCTGGCTCACAGTTATCGCAATACTCCAGATCAAGAAGAAGAGTTTATGTACTATTTTACTAATATTACAGCAAAGCAAGCAAAAGACCAATCAATCATAGAGGTTTATCAAGATAAGCTAGGGGACAATAGCTTAGTCTCTAAAGCTCTTGGAGATACAAACATTCTTCCGACAGCATATGCAGATGTAGGTGATAAACATCAAGCCACTACTTCAAAGCGTAATCAATTGATTGCTTCAAACCCCAGGGCACGCCTTTTTGGCGATGTCCAAGGTCAAGTACTTGGGAGTGATAACCAGCCTCTTTTTGGTGCTATAGTTGAGGTGTCATTTGAGATTCAAGAATCAAACTGCCTAGACTGTGATTGGGCTTTTGTCCGAGCAAATGATATCCTAACTCCCGATCAAGTTGCAGGCGTCAAAAATGGGACAATTCGCTCGGAGGGTAGCGCGGACAATGAATATGCTCCTCGATACAAGCAAAGAAGTGTGGAGGTAGTCACGGATGAGAATGGCTATTGGTCATTAAGTAGTATTGGTTTACTTGCAGATTGTAATACTTCAGGAGGGTATCCTCCGACCAAGATTAAATATAAAGGGTTAAATATTTTTAAGGGAGATCCTACCAGCTTAGCCAGGGGAATAAATGGCCTGGATGTAGCAAACTCAGGCAGGAACACAGAAGAGATATCCAGTCAGTCTACGGCTATTTCCAACTCTGCTGTTGCAGGAATAGTTAATGTTGGTGGGATCAATGTCAGTCAGTCTATTGCTGACAACGTAGCAAAAATGTTGGAAGCAGCTCGCAAGGATGGGGTGAGTTTATCTGGTGGTGGGTATCGCTCAAATGCCAGGCAGATTGAGCTCAGGAAAAAACATTGTGGTTCATCAGATTATGCAATTTACCAAATGCCCTCTGGTCAGTGTAGTCCTCCAACTGCTAGACCTGGTAATTCACAACATGAAAAAGGTCTTGCGATTGATTTTCGTAATTGTGGTCGGGGCAGTGGTTGCTTTCGATGGCTGAGTAATAATGCAGCAAAATATGGATTCTATAATCTGCCAAGTGAATCTTGGCACTGGTCAGTCAATGGCAAATAAAAAGAATATACTTCTCGTGTTGATAGTAGTAGCAATAATTTGTTTTGGTATCTATTATTTGCGCTTTATAAAGGGAGCAATTAGTTTGACGAATATCTCGCAAGATTATCAGAATATATATTCGTTGGGAGAAAATCGATATCTAGGAGATAAGGATAGTAACAAGCTGGATTTTATTGAGATACAAGGACTAGAGATGTCGGTCAAGAGGGAAGTGGAGTATACAGACTATTTGATCATCAAGAATCAAATAGTCATCTTTGATCAGTCGGGCATTGATACATATTCAAGCTTGGACTTTAGCCAATTGAATAATGAGGAGCAATATATAGTGGGTAATATTGATGGCAACAATATTTATTTGGAGTTGGATCCTGATGAATCCGAAGATCAAGCTTTGGATTTGGTGTATAAGGCAAATAACAATGTGATAAGAGAGGAATCAGCCAGTAGTATCTACCAGCCAACAATTTTTACAAATATTGGAGATAATCAATATGAACTTATATTTGATCAAGCAACAGCTACATTAGTAGTTTATACTATTGGAGAAGACTATCAGATGACTGGAGAAGTCAAACAATATAACAACGTAGCTGATTGGTATATCGAACAAGATTATTTGGTGCTTACCCAACCAGATCAAGCTGATACTAGATTCTTCGATAAGCAATTAAATGAGATAGAATCCCCACCTTTATTTGGACTGTGCATTGATTATCGACTTGATAAGAACTATCTTCATATAGATCATCAGGTCAGGGTAGATCTACCTGCAAATATCAATGATCAGTCCAAGGTCTATTGTCAGGAAGACACAGTTTATATCTGGTTGGATAAGAAATTGTACGGAGTAGGTAGAGATGTTGAGTAGACGCTTGATCATTATTGCATTAAGCACTATTGGACTGGTGGGATTATTTTATGCAAAGCTTAGTACTGCTGAAGTTTCAGTACCCAAGCTTGAGCTTACACAAGCAGTCTTTGGTCAAGCTACTGGGTTAGAATCGAAATATTCAGAATTTAGGGGAATCTATACGAAGAGTCAGCGCAGCCCTTTTTATGCACAGACTTCACCGATTGAAGATGATATTTGGAATCTTTGTTGGGATCAACCATGGCAAGGAGGCGAAGATTCTGGTGAAGCAACTGAAGAGAATCCAGAATATCAATCTAGCTTGGAGAATTGTCAATCATGGTTATTATCGCTCAACCCCTACTTAGCCAGGGAATTGTATCGTGATTATCTCAAAGAGACCGATTGGTTCAAGGGTAAAAGTTATGTAGATAAAGATCTGATTTATGGCAAGGTGGGCATCTTGCTTTATTGCAAGGTGATTAGCGATCAGGATTCAAAATTAAAGACTGATTCTACACATCAGGATTGTCTCAAGTCTATATCGGATTATAGCGGCAGTGATCAAGATCTCTGTAATGATCTAAGCCAGATCGGATATGTTTGGAATGATGATGCATGTAGTTATTCGTCGTCAAAATCAGCTGATCAAAACCTTGATAATCTGACTAGCCAATTAGGGCTTAATCAAAATCCTAGTGCAGATGCTGGTGGTGGGGTACCTGAAGGCAAGGTTCTTGGCAATACCAACAATAAGGGTGAATGTGAAGTAGACAATCCAATACTTCAATTTTGCCCACCTGTACAACTCAATTCTGCAGCCCCGACAGGGGAGAGTGTTAGCGGTCTTGGTACTAAGCCTAGGCCAGGTATACCTGATCCACCTAAAAATTCTGAGATTACTAATAAGCCTGGTGACTTAGGGGAGCGGGAACGCCCCCTCATCTCCATCAAAAAATACGTAGGTCACAGTATAGATGACCTCAGTGATGCCCAAGACACCACAGAAGCAGTCAAGTTCTATCCCGGTCAATCAATAGTCTACCAAGTAGTAATC
>JAGOAT010000043.1 GCA_017983775.1 Candidatus Saccharibacteria bacterium
GAGACATAATGTTATTTATGGTGATGAAGGAGAATAACTGTTTTGGACTAAAGGATACGGCTTGAGCTAGGAAGGTTACTTAGGAGTAAGTCCTTAGCTTGGGGAGACTAACCAGACTGCTAACTAATAGAAAGCTTTACTCACAGGGCGGATCCCCCGTATTGTCCTTCGGACAATCGGAGGATGACAAGATAAGGGGTTTCAGGGGACGATGAGACAGGCCATGATACTTGGGGTTAGCCAAGACTTATACTTGGTCATATTTGCGATGGGTACTCTACGCCCCTTGCCAAGACTATCATGGTTGTGGTTAAATGGGATAGTAGCGATTTGAGAAACAAATAAAAATGAAAAACATAGACAGCGTAAAGGAATATTTCGGACTGGACATTGGTAACAGTAGTATTAAACTTGTCCAATTAAAGTCTAGCCATCCCAAGCCCGAACTAGTCACTATTGGTAGCACTCAGACTCCAGATGGACTAATAGCTAGTGATACTCCAGAGTCCAAAAGAGAAATAGCCAAACTGATTGTTAAGCTTGCCAAGGATAGTCAAGTCACCTCGAATAATGTGATAGCCTCATTGCCCAATTCTATAGTATCGGCAAATATTATTCGTGCTCCAAAACTCAAAAAGCAGGAGCTAGATCAGTCGATTAAGTTTCAGGCTGAAAAGTATATCCCAATACCGATTGACCAGGCAAAAATTGACTGGGCAGATCTAGGAGAAACACCTGACGGCAAGGAAGTAGAAGTTTTGCTGGTGGCAGCTCCACTCGAGAAGGCAAACAAATATTTAGAGATATTACAACTAGCTGGCCTGGAGTTGTTAGCACTTGAAATCAACCCATTGGCCCATATTCGTTGTTTTAGTAGTGTTAAGAATAGTCGATATTGCATAGTTGATCTCGGGATGAGTGAGACTGGAATTACCATAGTAGATAATCACATACCCAAGTTGATTAGATCAGTCAATATTGGTATTCGTAATCTTGTAGCTAATCTTGCTGAGAATCTTAATTTGCCGCCTGATCAAGCCAATGGCTATCTTTGGAGATTAGGGATTGGGCAGAGTCAGATGCAGAGTCAGATATTCTCAAGCATCCAGCAACAAACTGATACAGTGATCCAGGAAATCAGTAGATCAATCAACTTCTATAACAATCAAGTCGGTGCTGATACTGTCAAGAAGTTGATTTTTACCGGTGGGGGCATTAGTGTACCCGGATTGGTTAGTTATTATAGTGGTAATCTAAAAATCCCAGCAGAATATGGAAATCCTTGGCAACATGTTAGCTATAGTCCATCTCGTAAACAATATATCGATAAGACAGTCCCAACTTTTGCTACAGCGGTAGGTCTAGCTATGAGGAATCTGATCGAATGAACATCATTATTAATTTACTACCAGAAGTCTATCAAAGCCATTTAAAGGAAAAGTTTTATCGCAAGCTAATATTTAGTGGGGCTGTAGTAGCAACAATTGTGATGGTTACAGTCAATCTGGCCTTAAGTAGCTTATTTATTACTAGCAAGCTTAGCTTGGATGATGCCAAATCTAGTGTCAAAGCCAAGCAAGAGATTATTAATCAAAATCAAGAACTAATCAATCAAACTGCTACACTCCAACAAAATCTAGATTCTGCTTATCAACTAAGCATCAATAGAACTCATCACTCAAAATTAGTCGATAAGATATTTAATATTTTACCCTCAGGTGTACGTCCTGCATCGATTAAGATTAAAGATGATCTGGAAGTCAGTATTGTTGGTCGGGCAAATTCTACCGAAGAGGTAGCTGATAAATTAATTGGTAGTTTGCGAGATGCTAAGGATTCTCAGACTGGTGAATCATTATTTACCGATATCAAGACTGAATCAGTCTCAAGCTCGACTGGCAGTAGTCAAGTCGGATTTGAAGTAGTCTTTATTGCTAGTGAGATTATTCTCAAGGGAGAAAACCAAGATGGCAATTGATCTCAAAAACCTAACAAGCAAACAAGTAACTCTTAATGATATCAAGCACTTGAAGTTTAATTTGACTGCCGCTTTTGTAATTTGGTTGGTTCTTGTGGTAGCAATCGGCTTGGTTGGTATTACTCAATTTGCCTCATTAAGCGTCAAGAATCAGAAGGAAACTGAAGCTCTGGCAATCACAAGTCAAGATTTGGACAATAATATATCTAGACTCGATACCCTCAAGCAATCCTATCAAAAGATTACTGATTCTAGCTTAGCTTCAAATCTGACAGACGAAGAATTGATCCTTTCGGCTTTGCCAGAAGAGTTTGATGAAAATGATATCTATTTAATTATGAATCAACTAGCTAGACAAAGTTCGGTAGAGCTCGGTAACGCGTTTACTGAAAATAAAAACTCCAAGGAAGCTCTAATCAATGTCCCCCCTAAGGGAGTTCAAACAATCAGCTTCTCAAGTAAGATCAATGATGCATCGATTGGAAATTTCTTAAAATTTTTAGAGAACTCGGAAAATTCGCTTAGGACTTTAGATATTACCAGTATAGATATCACTATCTCGGATAACTCATCTCAACAATCTACTAGCTATAGGCTTTCAGACCAATCGGTTAAGGTCAAGATCAATCTGACAGCCTATTTTAGCCCAGCCGTCACACCAAAATCGACGACGGAGGTCTTATAATGAAATCAACTTCTACCAGACAATTAATTATCGTGATTGCAGCTTCAGCACTACTGACTATTGCAATATTTGTCTACATTCGATTTTTTGGGCCAAATTCAGGAATCACTGTCGAGAGACCATATCAATTCAAGACTGATTTTGATACGGAGACAATCAGGTACTTGAGAGGCCTGATTGATTATAGCTGATGCTTTCAAGAGAAGTTGAAACCCAGATAGTCAACTATCTGGTGTCACAAAATGTCCTGACAGCTCAGGCACTAGAGGAGCAAAAAAAGCTTGCTAATGTTAAGCGTCGAGGTTTACTCCAACAATTAATCGATAGTAAGGTCATTAGTGAAAATGATAGTGTTAAGTTGCTCGCCAGTGCAACCAAGACTCCCTACGTTGAATTGATAGATAAAAATATTCCTCAGGATGCTTTGCTCAAGATTCCCAAACAACTGGCCAAAGAGTATATGGCTGCTCCTTTTGGAATAGTCGATAGAAATCTCAATATTGCAATGCTTGATCCTAGTAATTTGCATGCCATTGATTTTCTAGCCAAGAGAACTGGAATGCATATCAATGCCTATATGGCCAATCGTCAGAGTATTGATTATGTAATCAATAAGATGAGCGATAATATTGATCAAGAGGTAACAAGAGCCTTCGGAGGAGATAGTTCAGAGAAAAAAGAAGGTGATCCAATTGACCAAGAGACCCTCTCTCAACTAGAGGGAACAGACATTGTCCAAGATGCACCA